>JAGAOW010000181.1 GCA_017889945.1 Muribaculaceae bacterium | reverse complement strand
GTGTAATGGTCATAATAGCCACCGCCGGCAAAGCAAGTCAGCTTGCGGTTGCGGGCGTTGAGACGCTCGAAATAGCCGCAAAGCTCTTTTTCGCTCATGGCCTCTGGCAACTCATAGGGACGCTTCAGGCGCAGTTGCTCGGGGACATCGCTGTAGAGGTCGTCGAGAGTGGCCGCACCGCAGGTCGACAGCATAGCATCGATGTCGGCCTGAGTGTGAGGCAAATATCTGTGTTGTGACATGTCGATCAATGCTTTTCTGACTCGCAGAGTTTCTGATAGTCGTCAGGCGATAGCAGGCTGTCGAGTTCCGAGGGGTCTGACATCTCGACCTTGATAATCCAGTTGTTCATCGGGTCTTCATTGACCAGACGGGGATTGTCGATGAGGTTTTCGTTGATTTCAACGACTGCGCCGCTCACGGGCGAATAGAGGTCGGAAGCGGCCTTGACGCTCTCGATTGCACCGAAATCTTCTCCTTTGACGACGTCGTCATCGGCTTCTGGCATGTCGACATAGACTACATTGCCCAACTGACGGGCTGCAAATTCAGAGATGCCTACATAGGCGATGTTGCCTTCTACGCGGGCATATTCGTGGGTCGGAAGATAGTAAAGCATGGTAATATATCTGTTTAATTATGTTTTATTTTTTATAGTTGGGTGTGTAAAAGCGTTTTTTCACGACGATGGCGGGGAAGACTTTGCGACGCACGCGCACCTGCAGCTCTGTGCCGAGCGATGCCAGCCGCGCGTCGACAAGCGCCATAGCTATGTTTCTATCAAGCGAAATCGAGTGATAACCTGTTGTGACCGCGCCTACGACGTTGCCTTCGGAGTCGAGCACTTCGTAGCCGTGGCGTGGGATGGCCTGAGCTTTAAGTTCGAGTCCGACGATTTTGCGGCGCGGGCCTTCCTGTTTCTGCGCGGCGATGGCTTCGCGGCCTATGAATTCATCTTTGTCGGTCTTGACAAAAATGCCGAGACCGGCTTCGAGGGGTGTGATTTCAGCGCTGAGTTCGTCGCCGTAGAGCGGCAGGCCCGCTTCGAAACGAAGTGTATCGCGGCAACCGAGACCGCATGGTGCTACACCGGCGTCGATCAATTTCTGCCAATAGCGGCGGATGACATCGGCCGAAGCGTAGATTTCAAAACCGTCCTCGCCCGTGTAGCCTGTGCGGCTGACAATCAACGGGTCGGGAGAGTTTAATGTCTCGAATGTGTAGAAGCCGAGAGCCGAGCCGTCGATGCCGAGCACATCGCGCAAGGTCCGCTCGGAGTCCGGGCCCTGGACGGCGAGTTCGGCCCACATGTCGCTCTGATTGTCAATCGTGACGTCATAGCCTTCGGCGTGAGAATTAATCCAGTCGACATCCTTGTCGATGTTCGAGGCGTTGATTACAAGAAAATAATCGTCATCGCCACGTTCGTAGACCAACAGATCGTCGACTACGCCGCCTTCGGGATAAAGCATCATGCCATAGATGACCTTGCCTTGTTCGAGGCCGCGTATATCGTGGGTAAAAATATGATTTACAAATTTCGTTGCATCAGGGCCTGTCACGGCGACTTCGCCCATATGTGACACATCGAAGACTCCGACGGCGCTGCGCACCGCCCGATGCTCTTCTTCGATACCGGCATACTGGATGGGCATGTCGAATCCGCCAAACGGGTTCATCAACGCGCCAAGACCGACGTGTAAGTCGTGGAGACAGGTTTTCTTCAGTTCTTCGCTCATGGTATATTATTGTATTAACAGTTTTATGAATTCGGAAGTTGATAGCCCGGCGATTACCTGCGACACATCGATGTCGCTCAACGCGTGCCGGATGTCGTCGGATGTGTAACGCGTTCCGCGCAGCCGGGCGAGCAGGGCGCTGTCGATGTCGCATAGCTGGAAAAAGTCGCCACCGACAGTGATGTCGGCAATCAGGCCGCCTTTAAGCTCGATTCCGACAGTGAATTCGCCAGAGCCTTCGATGCGGCGCGTTCGGTTGAGAGCAGTCCGGCAGTGGCGGCCGAATATCCATTCAGGCGTGAAATAAGGCTGCGACAGTGCCTCGATTTCAGCAACTTGCTCGTCGGTAAGTGTTATTTTGGAGTCGGTCAGAAAGTCGCAGGCAAAGCGTATGAACTCGTCGATATCCATGGTCAGATGTTTGCTGAGCGTCGTGATGCGCGAACTGACCGACTGCACCTGTTTCGACTCCAATTTCGAGCGGGAGGGCGTGATGGCGTGGGCCATGTGCTCCAAGTCGGTGTCGTAGAGCATAGTGCCGTGGACTATGCTCCTGCCGGGAACATGATAGAACGAGTTGCCCGACACCTTGCGGCCGCCTATTGTCACATCATTGCGCCCCGTGGCTTCGGCGTCAAGACCCAACGAACGCAGTATGGCGGCGATAGTCTCGGTGTAGCGCGAAAAGGTTGTCGTAACTTCCTCAGTCGGCGTGATATATGAAAACATGATATTGTGCATATCGGCAAACACACATCCACCGCCGCTTTTACGCCTGTAGACCTCGATGTTGTGAGAATTGCAGTAGTCAAGATCGACCTCGGTGTCAATGCTCTGGTTGCGTCCGAATATGACCGTCGGTCTTACCTGCCAGCAGAAGAAATAATCAGTCGCCGGCAACTTTGCAGCCACCCACTCTTCCATTGCGAGGTAGAATGGCAGAGGACGCTGCCCGCTGTCCGGGAGTGCGATATGTATCATTTTCATGGCCTTGACGTTTTGCTGAACACTTTCGCCGTCAAATTTAGCAATTTTAGGCATGATTTCAAATATTGCCGGGCTGTTTTTGAGCTGTTCTTGGACAATCGAACGCACTGAAGCAAACTTTTAATCCATTATTTTGTTTTTTATAGAAAAAAGCGTACCTTTGCATTGCAATTCATAACAACTTTCAGGAGAAGTAATGATAACGCAAAGGAGCTTTGCACAATGCGGGAGACAATCGCAAAGCCTTGCTGATTAATTAATTCCGCATCTTTCTACAGCATTTCATTCATACGCATTAAAACAACAATTTAATTCATACGGCCATATGGTCGCCTATTCGACCATGACCCAAATGTTTTATCTATAAACTTATTTCGTGACAATTTACCTTATTCCTATATCTATAGGATAACCAAAACTTATGTACAATATCTCAGAACTTGACGAGATGGCCGACTCTGACTTGAAAGCCGTCGCCGAATCAATGGGCATTAAGAAAATCGATCTTTCTAAAAAAGAGGAGCTCATCTATAGCATTCTTGACCAACAGGCTATTGACCGCGCTGCTTCATCGACTGCCGAAAACAAGCGCCGCAACAACACCCGGTCGCGCCGCGACAAAGACAGTGACTCTCAGGCCGCCGCAGCCAATCAGCCGGAAGCACAGGCCCAGCCTGTGCCCAAAAAGAGAGGCCGCAAGCCTAAGAATCAGGAACAGACTGCAGCGCTGCCCTTTGCCGAGCAGCCCGAAACCCCGGCAGAAACTGTCGTGGCTGAGCCGAGCGACGAACAGTCGACGAGCGCTCCGACTGTCGAAAGAAAGCGCCGCGGACGTCCTCGCAAAAACAGCAACGACGAAGTTCCCGCTGCAGACACTCCGGCCGAAAACGAAGTTAAGACGACCGCAGAGCGTGAAGCCGTGGCCGCTCAGAACGACAATACACCCGCCGAAACTGCCGTGCAGACTGAAACTGCTCCGGCTGAAGCGCCACAGCCTGCACCTGCCATGGAGCAAGCGCCCGCACAAGCAGTCGCCGATGCTCAGGACCGCCAGAAATTTCAACAGCAGAAAAATCGCCAGAACGATTTCCGCATGAAAGATTCGGCATTCGGCTCATTCTTCCCCAGAAGCGGCGGCCAAAAATTCGTGCCCCGTTCTCAGCAAGAAAAAGAAGAAGCCGAAAAGCAGGCATCAATAATCAATGCCACTGCACCCATAGTCATAGGCGAACCGACCCCTAACAGCCAGTCCCCCGTTGCTCAGCAGCAAAATCAAGGCAAAAAGAAAAAGAACCGCAACAATCAGCAGTTCAACCAACAGGAACGCATACAGTTCCCGCAGATGCCGCGTTTCGATTTCGAAGATTTCATCGAGACGACCGGAGTGCTCGAAATCGCTCCCGAAGGTTTTGGCTTCCTGCGCTCTGCCGACTTCAACTATATGCCTTCGCCCGACGACATATATCTGACTCAGCAGCAAATCAAGCAGTACGGACTCAAGACCGGCGACGTTGTCGAAGCTGTCGTCCGTCCGCCTCACGAAAACGAAAAATACTTCCCCCTGACCTCGGTGCGCCGCGTCAACGGACGTTCGCTTGATTTCATCCGCGACCGTGTTCCCTTCGAACATCTCACACCCTTGTTCCCCGACGAAAAATTCGACCTCACGAGCGGTCGCACATGCAACCTTTCGACTCGCGTCGTCGACATGTTCTCTCCGATTGGCAAGGGCCAGCGCGGTCTGATTGTTGCACCTCCCAAGACCGGTAAGACCATATTGCTTAAAGACATAGCCAACGCCATCGCCGAGAACCACCCCGAGACATACATCATGATTCTGCTCATCGACGAACGTCCCGAGGAAGTGACCGACATGACCCGTAGCGTAAACGCCGAAGTGATTGCTTCAACATTCGACGAACCCGCCGACCGTCACGTCAAGATTGCCAACATCGTTCTCGAAAAAGCCAAACGAATGGTCGAATGCGGCCACGACGTGGTCATCCTGCTCGACTCGATTACCCGCCTTGCCCGTGCGTTCAACACCGTTTCGCCGGCTTCAGGCAAAATTCTCTCAGGCGGTGTCGACGCAAACGCGCTCCAGCGGCCCAAACGCTTCTTCGGCGCGGCTCGTAACATCGAAGGCGGTGGCTCACTGACCATTATAGCCACAGCCCTCACTGAGACAAGTTCGAAGATGGACGAAGTCATTTTCGAGGAATTCAAAGGCACAGGCAACATGGAACTTCAGCTCGACCGCAAGCTCTCCAACAAACGCATTTTCCCCGCTGTCGACATCGTGGCCTCAAGCACCCGCCGCGACGACCTGCTCCTGCGACCCGAAACACTCAATCGCATGTGGATTCTCCGCCGCTTCCTTTCCGACAGAAATTCAATCGAAGCGATGGAATTCATCAAAGACCGCATGGAACGCACACGCGACAACGACGAACTCCTCCGCACCATGGGCGACTGATCCTGACACTTCAACCCATCATTACGTAATAATAATGCCAATAACGGAATCGGCAAACCGCCGTAACCGTTATTGGCATTTTCAGTTTGAGGAATATTAGGTCTAATTGGGGTCAAATCGAAAACCCGGTGCATTTGTTAAAACAAGGAGAATAGAGTGTTAAAAATTTAGGCATATAGTTTAACGAGGCGGAAGATGAAGAAATTACGGTCGCGGACTCCACGCATCTGTGAACGGAAGATTTTGACTTTGGAGTTGAATGCTTCGGCAGAAGCGTTGGTGGCACGCCGACGGAAGTAGTTGAGGATTGTGGGGGCATGGTTC
>JAGAOW010000180.1 GCA_017889945.1 Muribaculaceae bacterium | reverse complement strand
GTCCTGACGGCATCCTGCTTGCTTTTGGCGGACAGACAGCACTCAACTGCGGAACTCAGCTCTACCTCGACGGCACACTCGAAAAATATGGTGTGAAAGTGCTCGGCACATCGGTCGAAGCCATCATGATAACCGAAGACCGCGACCTCTTTGTCAAGAAGCTCAACGAAATCAACGTGAAGACGCCGGTTTCGCAGGCTGTCGAAAACCTTGAGGATGCGATAGCCGTGGCCCATCGAATCGGCTATCCTGTGATGGTGCGCTCGGGCTATGCTCTCGGCGGACTCGGTTCGGGCATCTGCAACAACGACGAAGAATTTGTCAACCACTGCAAAAGTGCGCTCGACTATTCGCGACAGATATTGGTCGAAGAGTCGCTGAAAGGCTGGAAAGAAATCGAATTCGAAGTTATACGCGACGCTTCCGACCTCTGCTTCACTGTTGTGCCGATGGAGAATTTCGACCCTCTGGGTATCCACACCGGCGAAAGCATCGTCGTTGCGCCTATTGTCTCTCTGAAACCTGAGCAAATCAAGATGCTCGAGGACATCGCCACTCGCGTCGTGCGTCATATCGGCATCGTCGGCGAATGTAACATCCAGTACGCATTCAACGCCGAGACCAACGACTACCGCATCATCGAAATCAACGCCCGTCTGAGCCGTTCGTCGGCTTTGGCATCAAAGGCCTCGGGCTATCCCCTTGCCTTCGTCGCGGCCAAACTCGCGCTCGGTTATACACTCGATCAGATTGGAGAGCCCGGCACACCCTACTCCGCTGCCAAAGCTCCTTCCGTCGACTATATGATTGTGAAAATCCCGCGTTGGGACTTATCAAAGTTTGTCGGTGTCGACAGAGAGATTGGCTCGTCGATGAAATCGGTCGGCGAAATCATGTCAATCGGCAAATCATTTGAAGAAATAATTCAGAAAGGACTCCGCATGATCGGTCAGGGTATGCACGGTTTTGTAGGCAACTCCGACATCCACTTCGACGACGTCGAACACGCGCTGACCCATCCGACCGACACTCGCATATTCGCTATCGCTCAGGCTCTCGAAGAAGGTTTTTCGCCCGAAAAAGTTTCTGAGCTTACAAAAATCGACATTTGGTTTATCCAACGTCTGGCCAACATCGTCAACTTCGCCGCTGACCTGAAAAAACGCGGCGGTTGCATCGAAGACCTTGACCGCGAAACACTCTCCGAAGCCAAGCGGCTCGGCTTCTCCGACTTCCAGATTGCCCGTCTTATCGAAAATCCCAAAGGCAACATGGAGGCCGAAGTGCTACGCGTTCGCGAGCTTCGCAAATCGCTGAATGTCACTCCGCGGGTGCGCCGCATCACTACCGTCGCTTCCGAATATCCCGAACTGACCAACTATCTATATGTCACTTACGGTGCAAGCGAGAATTCAATACCCTACGGCTTGAATGCCGGCAACAATATCATAGTTCTCGGCTCGGGTGCTTACCGCATCGGCTCCTCGGTCGAATTCGACTGGTGCTCGGTCAACGCTGCGACTACTTGCCGCAAACTTGGCTACAAGGCAGTGATGATCAACTATAATCCCGAGACTGTCTCGACCGACTATGACATGTGCGACCGCCTCTACTTCGACGAACTGAGTTTCGAGCGCGTCATGGACATCATCGATCTCGAAGCTCCGCGTGGCGTTATAGTAAGTGTCGGCGGACAGATACCCAACAATCTGGCGATGAAACTCTACCGTCGTCATGTGCCGGTACTTGGCACATCGCCTGTCTCGATCGACCGCGCCGAAAACCGCCACAAATTCTCTGCCATGCTCGACCAGCTTGACATCGATCAGCCCCGGTGGAAGGAACTTACAACCGAAGACGAAATTCATGCCTTTGTCGAGGAAGTCGGCTTCCCCGTACTCATCCGACCGAGCTATGTACTCTCGGGAGCGGCCATGAACGTCTGCTACGACTACGAACAGATGCACCGCTTCCTCAGTCAGGCCGCGAAAGTGTCGAAAGAATATCCCGTGGTCGTTTCCGAATTTTTGCAGAACGCCAAGGAAATCGAATTTGACGCCGTCGCGCGCAACGGTCAGATTGTCGAATACGCAATTTCCGAGCATGTCGAATATGCCGGCGTACACTCTGGCGACGCAACCCTGGTGTTCCCCGCTCAGAAAATCTACATGGCGACAGCCCGCCGCATCAAGCGCATCAGCGCCCGCATAGCCGAGGCTCTCAACATATCTGGCCCGTTCAACATCCAGTATCTCGCTAAAGACAATTATGTTAAGGTCATCGAATGCAACCTCCGTGCATCGCGCTCTTTCCCCTTCGTCAGCAAAGTTCTAAAGAAGAATTTCATCGAGACCGCCACTCGCATCATGCTCGGCGAAAAACCCGAAGTGGCCGATACCTCGACTTTCGACATAGATTATATAGGTGTAAAGGCTTCGCAGTTCTCGTTTGCTCGTCTCCACAAAGCTGACCCCGTTCTCGGTGTCGACATGTCGTCGACCGGCGAAGTCGGCTGCCTCGGTCAGGATTTTGATGAAGCGCTGCTCAACGCCATGCTGTCAGTCGGACATCATGTTCCTCAAAAAGGCATACTCGTAAGTTCTGGCGACGTCAAAGCCAAAGTTGACATGCTTGAAGCATGCCGCTTGCTTGACGCAAAAGGCTACGCGCTCTATGCCACACCCGGCACAGCCACTTTCCTATCGGCAAACGGCGTAAAAGCCACACAAGTCTGCTGGCCCGACGAAGAAGGGCTGTCTGTTCTCGACGTCATCGGCGACCACACAGTCGACCTCGTCATCAACATTCCCAAGAACCACACCAAACGCGAACTGACCAACGGATACCACATCCGCCGTCACGCTATCGACCATAATATTCCCCTTCTGACCAACGCTCGCCTTGCGCTCGCCTACGTCAAAGCCTTCGTGTCGCGACCGATCGAAACCATCGGCATCCGTCCCTGGCAGGAATATTAAGAACCCGTTCGACAATAAATCATTTTTCATAACATCTTATAGAAGCTGCGGCAGTTTTGTCGCAGCTTTTTTATACCCTGCTCGTCCACGATATATTTCTAATATATATATTTATATTCCTATATATATTCTAATATATATATTTATATTCCGATATATATTAATGTATATCTTAAGGACAGATATTAAGGAAGCGTACCAACATTCAATATTTTGCCCAATTGGAAAAACCGGAGCAGACTGGGACAGTGCGCCGGAGCAGAGTGGGACACTTTTGATGCGGCAAAGTTAATGATTTTTTCTGAGACTGTCGCCTTTTAGTTCAAAACGTATTGCGGAGTGCACCATCCGGTCAAGTATGG
>JAGAOW010000179.1 GCA_017889945.1 Muribaculaceae bacterium | reverse complement strand
GCCATAGGTGTGCAGCGCGATAAACAGCTTGTCGCCCGGAGATGTTGTGATGAAGTTGCTGAGTATTTCGACAAGGTCGAGGTCGTCGGCTAAAGGATTCTTATCTTTGATGAAGTCTGTGACTTGTGCTTGCGCGCCAAAGAAGTCGATAAACGAGCGGTTGCGCTGCTGGTTGGAGAAGAAAGCGGTGTTGAAACCGGCTTCGTTGAAAGCGGCGAAAATTCCTTTTGTCGAATATATAGAGTCCCCGAAAGTCGATGCATCCAAAGGAGAGAGTAGCATCGGGACGCTTTTGTGGGTCGTGTTGCTTTCGGTAAGCGTCTTTGGAAACTTAATTATTCCGTCGCGTTTGCTCAACATCGGGTTAGTGGGACGATTGTAGCCGAAGAGTTGCCAGTTGTCGGCTCGCGATGTCTCGCCAATTACAAGAACATATACTTCGCGGATGTCGCGCGGATGAGTCGCGACGGATTCATATGAATACTCGGCTGAAGTGTTGTGATAGCGGCTGGTGTCGATGGTGCGGTTGACGGCATCGACCATATTGGCGATAACGTTGACAGGGAAAATGTTCCGACGTAATGAATAGCGGTCGGAAGTGGCGTAGCAGGCAACGAGAAGCAATAGACCGACGACCGACATCACTATGCCTGAAATGCGGCATCGGCGCTGTACAATTTTGCCGCATCGCTGTTGGCGGAACATAGAAATCGTCGACCATATGATGACCGGCACATAGATTATGACTATGGTTGCGATGGCGATGAGAAGATTGCCAAGAAGCTCGGAGACTTCGCCGGGGTTGGTCGTGACAATGTTAATATACATGTCGATTGCAATAATCGACTCTCCGTAGAGATATAGCAGCACACTCTGAAAGGCTGCGAATATCATCAGCGGAAGACAGAACAGAACCGTCCGGCCGACCGCTGTCGACAGACTCATTATTATATAATAGACTCCGAGGGGAAGAATGATGTCGGTAGCCTTGGCCAAAACGGCGTCCTGTTCGGTAATGGCCAGAGCTATGTTTGGAATGATGAGCAGCACGGGGAAAAGCCATGCGAGCACATCGACTGTGAATATTTTAGATATGATTTTTTTAAAATGCTTCATTAATGCTGAAAATAAATCCCGTCTGATGGCGTCCGAAGCCGAGGTCGAGTCGAACGTTCATGAAATGTTTGAATTCCCAACGGTATCCAATGCCGTAGTTGGGCAGAATCTTGCGCCATCGCAGAGCGGAAAATTTAGGGAAAATCGAGCCGGCCCCAATCCATGCGGCTACGCCATTGCGATGCCAGACGTGCTGGCGGAGTTCGACGCAAGCATCGAGTTCGCATTTATCGCGATAGCGTCCTTCGAAATAGCCGCGCATACTGTGACTGCTGCCAATGATTGATAGCAATCCCCAGGGTGTGTTGCCGTAGGTCAGGCGGGAGTGGAGATTGGTGGCAAGTATAGCTCCCCGCCATAAAGGATGGAATGAGGATGCTGTCAGCTCGGTAAGGGCGAATGAGTATTTGTTGGCCAGAAAGTGAGGGTTGAACATCTGTTCGGCCTTCAGGAAAGTGCCGTGAGTGGTGCAGGTAATGTTGTCGCGAGTGTCATATTGCAATGTCAGTCCCACGCCGACATTGAATGTGCGATCGGCTTCATCGTTCCAAAGCCATGGTTTCTCGAAGTCGCGGCCGTTGATATAGTCAAAGGCGGCTATCGGACCGGCATAAAAATTACGGGCCACGCGCCATACGAATTCTGTCTCGGCGCGGCTTGAAAGATATTTATAGTCGGATTCGTTGTCGTCGTTGATGGCATTGTCATAACCTATGCCCCAAAATTTGGTGTTGATTGAGGCGAAATTGACATCATAAGACCAACGACGTTTGTCGTTAGTGTAAAAATGAGTTCCACAGACTCCAAGCCGGAAATGCATCGTTGTAGTGGCGTCGAAGTAAATTGAGACATTCGACGGCTGGGTGATGGTGTCGGTCTTATCATGGCGGTAAACTCCGGCCGCAACAAGGCCGATGCCGAATTTGGAGTCGGAAGAATAGTGAGGACCTCCGATAAAACTGATGTCGAAATCTTTCTGAGGTTTAACTTGATTTGATTGCTCGAAATATCTGATGACGCGCTGATATAAATTCAATTTTGGTTTTACGGAATCATTAGCAATTGGCTTACCATTGTCTAATGCAAAAGCCGAAACAACTGAAAATATCAATTCGAATATGACGGATATACGATGCCTCATAAATATTTGACAAATATAGGCACTTTAATCAAATATTACAATCAGGCCGCTGCTACAGAAGCCAAAAGTATGTACATTATGGTAATAAATGCCACAAAGCCCATAGCTCCGAGTTCTTTAAGACAGGTCGGGAGAGGCTTGAAATAACGTTCTACACTGTTGCACCAACGGCACTCGGCAAGCACGGGTGTCGCTTCAGCGATGTGAGCTTTCTGTCGGATCACAGCATTATACGAAAAGATTGCTAGACGATAGCAAAGCATACCGACGATTGAGCCTATGATTGCGCCGACAAGCAAGTCGCCGGGGAAATGTACGCCGAGATATATGCGTGAGCAGGAGTTGATGACTGCCCAAAGTATGATAAACCAAGTGAACGGTCGGCGGCCTATGGCCATAGCTGCAAATATCGCGAGGGCAAACGAGTTGGCTGCATGACATGATGGGAAGCCATATGCTCCGCCACGATAGCCGTTGACGATGTGGACGAAAGCCGAAAGCGGATTGTCGATATTCGACGGCCTGAGACGTTGGACTACGGGACGTATCAGCGATGCACAAATCTGATCGGCAAGCGTAATCGATAGGGCAATGCCGACAAGCAGCATAAGCACCTTAACGGCGGGATACCGACGGAGAAACATGTAGAGCAGGGCGACATACATCGGAATCCATATGTATCGGCCGGAGAACATCGACATGACGCTGTCGAAGTAGCTATTGTGAAATGAGTTGAGAAACAGAAGTATATCGGCGTCAAGCCGCGTTAAGACATCAATCATTAAGTTTAGAGTTTGGACAGATTGGTATATATGGTCTGGAGCATGACCTTGCATATGTCTGCAAGGCTGTCGGCTTCTTCTCCTTCAAGCACGAGTGGTCGGTTGTTATTGTCAAGACTGAGCACCGCCGTGCCGTTTGCCGAGGTAACGCCTGCTATTCCGGGTTCGGAGAAAAAGGCAAACTGCGGGTTTGCAGGGTTGAACAGGTCGCGGCTGTAGACGAAATCGGAGTGATCTATGTTCAGAGCCGAAAGGACTGTGGCTGCGATATCGGTCTGGTCGCCGTAGACCGGCATTATTGTCGGTTCATATGCCACTGCGCCGCCGGTAATTATCAACGGCACTTGATGGCGAGCGACGGTGTTGTCGAACAGCTCGGGATAGACACCAAAGTGATCGGGAGTAATGACTACAAGAGATTTATCCCAATTTGGCGAAGATGCAAGGCTGTCGATAAACGAGCGAATAGAGTGGTCGGTGTATGCAAACGCATTTTTGCGCGGATTATCGGCGAAACGCGGGTCGGAATAAGGCACTTCGAATGGCTCATGGCTGCTCGAAGTCTGAATGACTCTGAGTTTGGGCGTCGAGTCGTTTTCTGCCGAATTGTTGATTTCAGCCCATGCGCGTTCGAAAAGAATATGGTCATGAACGCCCCATTTGCCTGTGCGTTGTGAGATTGGAAAATCTTTGTCTGCGACAACACGGTCAAAGCCTGCGCTAATCAGATAGGCGAGCATATTCGTAAAGTTGATGTCGCCGCCATAGTAGTAGGTCATTTCATAGCCTGCTTCATTTTTGAGAGTACGCGGCAGAGACGGAACATGCTCGATTTTTCGGGCATATTTCATCAGACTGGTGTTGGGCTGGGCGGGAAATGCACTGAGAATTGCCGGCAAGGCACGGTCGGTGCGTGCGCCGCTTGCATAAAAATTTGAAAACAAAATTCCTTTTGATGCTATGGAGTCAAGCGATGAGGCTATGTCTTCGCCACCAAGCGATGGCATCAGATGGTTGGAAAAACTTTCGAGAATTATAATATATATGTCAGGACGACTGACTTTGAGAAGGGCAGGGATGGAGTCCGGTTTTACTTCCGAACAGTCTTTGAGTGTCTCGAATGACTGACTGCACTCTTGCTCTGTGAAGAAGCGGAACTGCGATGCGAAGTCGGTCTGATGAGTGGCTGAGTACATCAGGCTAAAAAGAGGATTGATTGCAGCATGGTTCAAGCGCTGATTGGCACTGTAATATGAACGGCTGAGGTTCATGGTCGAAACAGTCACACTGCCGCGAATCGGGATGAACAGGGCCGCTGTCAGTAAGATGGTCACAATCCATGTCAAAGGTTTGCGGGTAGGGTTGACTTTGACAGCGCCGGCTGTTTTAATAATCAACAGGTAGAGCGCCAGTGACAATAATATGAAAGCGGCTATGCCTGCAATCAGTGTCCATGTCGTAACACTTGCCATTGCTGAAGACGGCGAACTGAAAAAGTAGAAAAAGGGAGTGGTGTCGAGTCTGAAATTCCAATAACCGTAGAGAGCTATGTCGGCGATGAAAACCAGCGAAATGATTATGGCTGTCAGTGCGATGTATACGCGTTCGATTATCCGAATGATTTTTGAGTCCGAGCAGAGAGCGGCGATGGTCAGAAAAGCGGGAATCACAGTGAAGTAACCGGCTACGGAGCGGTCCATCGGAAGTCCATGGACAATGACATCAAACCAATCGGAAGCGGATATGTCGCCCATCAGGCCGTGATATACGGCCATGAATACGGGTTTGGAAATAATGAAAATCAGAAGGTATATGCAATAATATAATACAAGTTTAAGTATTGCCTTTGACATTATTGATTTATAGCGATGTGATGATGATTAAATAGATGTGATAATTGATAATTGGTTGTGATGCAGTTTATATGCTATGGCCTTCGTCTCGATGTCCGCACGATGCCTCGCTCTGTGATGACATAATCCACAGCGACATCGTGTGGGTCGGCGTCGATGTCGTCGACAAGCTGAAAATCATATGCGACACCAATCTTTATCGCGCATGTATCGGCAAGCAGACGGTCATAGTAGCCTTTGCCACGGCCGACTCTGTTGCCTCGTCGGTCATATGCGACAGCCGGCACAACGACCATGTCGATTTCAGATATGTCGACCACGTCATTACCGTCAGGTTCTTCGATGTTGAATGCCCCAAGATGCAGCCTCGATTTGTCGTAGGGAAGCACTTCGAGACTGACACCGTTGACACGAGGCAGATAGAAGTGTTTCGAATTATGCCATTTGTCGATAAATGCGATTGTCGACAATTCGTCGGGCAATGAATGATAGAGCAGAATATTGTCTGACATGATGAAAGCAGCTGTCCGTTCAAGCAGACTGAACACATCGTGAGCGGCGCTTGCTTTTTCATTATCGTTCAACAAGGCTTTGCGGGCTCTGATTCTTACTCTTATTTCGTCTTTATTCATTGAGCAAATATTCTAAACAAATGTCCATAACGGACCGAAATTGACAAACATCAAGCCCGTTAATCAGTCGCTTCTAAAGATTTGATTCTTTCATATCGAACCGGGACATTTGCTTCGCCTCCTTCAAGAAGTTTCAAAGCTTCTTTTACAGCTTTGTCGCGGGTGTTGACAATTTCGTAGAACGCGTCAAATCCAAGAGTGTCGCGGGCAATGAATGCTTTGAGATAATTAACAATCAACGATGCCGAAATGTTGATGTAGTGCCAGCGGGCCGGAATGCCTTTCTGTGCGGCATAGTTGACAAACGACTGCAGCAGGACCGCGTCAGAGGGAAGCATCTCAAGCAACTCTTTGACATTTTTTGCTTTGTCAAACTCGTCTCGGTTGAGATCTGAAATTTCGTAGGCATATTTCTGCATCAGTCCGGCGTTAAGCACGTTGACATAGTAGGAAGAATAGCCGGTAGTGTCTGACGGAACAAACAAGTCCGGCATGATGCCTCCGCTGCCATAGACAGTGCGTCCGTTGAGAGTCTTGAACATCTCGTCGGCTTTGAAAGTGATGCTGTCAGCGTTGAATATTTCGCCGCGATTGTAGCGCTGAACGATTTCCTCGTCGTATTCGTCGGTGCTTCCGCGTTTGAAATCCTTTTGGATGCATCGGCCAGACGGGGTATAATAACGCTGGACCGTAAGCCTCATCTCGCTTGAGTCGGGGAGTGTAAATTGTCTCTGAACAAGCCCTTTGCCAAACGAACGGCGTCCGACTATCAGACCACGGTCGTTGTCCTGGATTGCGCCGGAGAATATTTCGCTCGAACTTGCCGTAAACTCATCGACAAGTACAATCAGCTTATCCTCGGAAAATGCGCCCGTGCCGTCGCTGACTACCACTGAATTTTCGTCTTCGTTACGGCCTTTAGTCATAACAATTTTGCTGTATGGGGGCAAGAATTCATTTGACATTAATATGGCCGGCTCCATAAAGCCGCCACCGTTGCCGCGCAGGTCAATGATATATGCCTCCGCGCCTTTGGTTTTCAAATCGCCGATGGCCTGAAGGAATTCGCTGTAGGTCGAGCGGGCAAAGCGGTTGACTTTGACATAGCCTGTCGAGTCGTTGATCATGTAGGAAGCATCGACAGATGTCATCGGGATGTCGCCTCTGATGATATCGAATTTGACAGGTTTGGCCGAATTGTTGCGTTTGACTTTGATTGAAACTTTTGTGCCTTTTTCGCCGCGTAGCATCGAGCGGACATCCTCGTCGGAGATGTGACGGCTGATTATGTCAATCGTATCGACGCCAATGATGCGGTCGCCGGGCATGACACCGACTTTTTCAGCAGGACCGCCTGAGATGACTTCAACCACACAGATTGTGTCGTTCATGACCTGGAACTGGATGCCTATGCCGCCGAAAGTGCTTTCAAGTTCGCCATTGATAGTCTCAAGGTCTGAGACAGGGATGTAAGATGAATGCGGATCGAGGCCTTTCAGCAGCGAGGGAATTACAGATTCGGCAAGGCTGTCAATATTGAGTTCGTCGACATATTCGTTTTCGATTATTTCGAAAACATTATTGAGCTTTTCCTGAAATGGCTTCGGCCTATAACCTCCGGCAAACATGAATCCTATCCACATGCCAAGTATGGTAAAAGCAGCTGCAATCAGCGGCAGCCACTTGCCGAGTTTGTTATTGTTGCTCATTTTTGACTTGATTCTGAAAGGGAAGAAATGTGTACACATTCGATATCGGCGCGACGCAATAAGTCAATGCCGTCGGTAATGCGATATAATTCGTTGAAAACCACTCGCTTTATGCCAGCCTGAATGATTAGTTTGGCACATTCGAGACAAGGCGATGCAGTGACATAGAGTGTAGCTCCGTCGCTTGAATTGTTGCTGCGTGCGACCTTTGTTATCGCGTTAGCCTCAGCATGAAGCACATAAGGCTTTGTCAGTCCGTTGTCATCTTCACAGATGTTTTCGAAACCGGCCGGCGTGCCATTATAACCGTCAGAAATAATCATCTGGTTTTTAACGATTATAGCGCCGACCTTACGGCGGTTGCAATATGAGTTTTCAGCCCAAATGGCTGACATGCGCAGATAGCGCTTGTCTATGGTCTCTTGTTTTTCGTGAATTTGGCTCATTGTGAACTCGCACTTAACTAAATATCAAGCAAAGTTAAGCAATCTATGCGAAAAATCAAAATAGCATGGCAACGCGGTATGCGGCAAATGCTACAAGCCATGCGATGAGAGTGTTATAGACGATGCTGAATATTCCGTATTTCCACGAACCGGTCTCGCGGACAATGGCCATCACAGACGCGATGCAGGGACAATAAAGCAGGATGAAAATCATAAAACTCAAGGCCGCTGCGGGCGTAAAGTCAGGTTTGCCTGTAGCCGGGTTGGGCGCGGTAAGTCGATGGCTCATACGGCTGTCAGACGCAGCCTCGTCGTCGGTGTAAAGCACTCCCAGTGTGGAGACTACAATTTCCTTGGCCGGAACACCTGCGAGAGCTGCGACAGTGGCTCGCCAATGGAAACCTATGGGTTCCAAGCCAGATTGAAGACAATCTCGCTGCGGGAATGGACTATG
>JAGAOW010000178.1 GCA_017889945.1 Muribaculaceae bacterium | reverse complement strand
AATTCCGGGAAGATGGAAGGCCGAGATATATGGCGCACCCGTGTAGCAGAATTCGCGATAGACTTCATCCGAGAAAAGGAAGAGGTCGTATTTCAGCACAAGATCACGAATCTGCAACATCTCTTTCATCGTGTAAAGATAACCCGTCGGGTTATTGGGATTGCAGATGAGGATGCCTTTGGTGCGGGGAGTAATCAGCTCCTCAAACTTTTCGACAGACGGTAGTTCGAAGCCGTCATCGATACTCGATGGGATGGTCACAATCTTCGCGCCGGCCGAGATAGCAAAAGCCATATAGTTAGCATACGCAGGCTCAGGCACAATGATTTCGTCGCCGGGGTCGAGACAGGCCATGAATGCAAAAAGCACAGCCTCAGAGCCGCCGGTCGTAACGATGATATCGTCGACATCAACGTCGATGTTGAAACGCTTATAGTATTGCTGAAGTTTCTGACGGAGCGAGAGCAGCCCTTCGGAAGGGCTGTATTCCAAAACATTGCGGTCGATTTTTGCGAGAGCATCGAAGGCCTCACGGGGTGTCGGAACATCGGGCTGACCGATATTGAGCCTGTAGACCTTGATGCCACGCTCGATGGCTTTGTTGGCAAGTGGAACGAGACGTCGGATTGGAGATGCGGGCATTTCTACGCCGCGCTTGGATACGTTTGGCATAATAACGTTTGAGTTGTGAATTGCAAAATTAGCAAATTTCCCACAAAGAGCATATTAAAGGAGCATAAATCCATGCTTTGCACGCCTAAAGTGTTAAATAGATTTAAATGCTGAAAATTTTATGATGTAGACGTATGTTGTAAAACATAAAATTTATAATTTTGTGACGTGTTTTTCATGGTATTAGATTTAAGGTTAAAAAGATTATTCGTCGTGACGACGAGTAATTTTTTTTTGTAACTACAGCTCGCGAAATCAGCTGTAGTGAAGACGAAACAACGAAGGCGCGCCAATGCAGGTGCGCCTTCGTTGTAAATCAGCAAATTATACTTTTACTTTACCGCAATGTCGTCGACAAAGATAATGCGACTCCAAATGCCGGCCGGAGCGCAAGGCTTGACCACGACACGCACGGCCTTGGCCTTGAACGGATCAAACGTGATGGTATGTGCATATGCTCCGTTTTTCTGAGCCGGATCTTGTTCGGGATTGTCGACTGTGGCAAGGAGTGTGAAATCTTTACCGTCGGCCGAACCATATACCTCGGCACGACTCATCTCCAGAGCACCTTCGGGCCAAACGATACAGGTCTTGAAACCGACCTGTGAAATTTCAGTCGGCTCGGGCAAGGTAATTGTCACATCGCACGGGTCGCCGAGGAAACCGACCCAACGTCCGCTGCGGAAATTGTCATCGCCGCAAAGACCGTCGACCAAGGCGTCAGCGCCGCCGAAAGCAAAGGGCGAATAAGGCTTGTAGGCGAGCGTGCATTCTGCGAATGAGGCTTTTGAAATGCGCAGTGTGTCGGAAACGACAGTTCCGCGAGTTCCGTCAGGAGCGAAAGACGCGGCAGTAACGACGCAATCCTTATCGAGCAGCAACGGCTCGCTATAGAGCGGAGAAGCGACATCGGGCACAGTGCCGTCGAGAGTGTAACGCAACTGATGTCCGGGGTAGACCGACGCTTTCATTACAAGCGCATGCTTCTGACGGTCAGGGCGGAAACTTACGTCCGTGTCCTTTATGTGCGTAGCATAATTGTAGCCGTTGCGGTCGTAGATGGCAAACAGCCGGGGAGTGCGGCATTTGAACGAGTGATAGTCTTTCTTGTCAGGCGCGGTCCACTGCACCTCGGCAAGCGCGGCCAGACGCGGAAGCTCCATATACTGCAGATGAGAGAAAGTCGGCACATACTCAGTCCAGAGATTGGCCTGCGGACCCATGACGAGCGATTTCTGCTCGTCGCTCATTTCTTCGGTCAGAGGTTCGAACGAATAGACGCGGCGGACGGGAATGTAACCGCCTATCGCAAGCGGCTCGGCAGCAGCGTTGTCAGACTGATAGTAGTCAAAATAGAGATAGTCATTGGGGGTCTGGATGACACGGTGTCCGCGGGCCGTGCCGTTGACAGCACCCTTAATTCCACGCCACGACATGACGACGGCATCCTGCGGCACATCGCATTCGAGTATTTCGTCCCAGCCGATAATCGATTTGCCGGCTTTGCGGGCAACATCCGCGGCAAAAGCGGTAACATAGCCTTGCAGAAGGTCTTCGGCGCTCGCTTTATCAGTCGGCGTGATGCCCAACTGCTTAATTCTCGCCTGACAGTCGGTGCACTCCTTCCATCGGTCCTTGGGACACTCGTCGCCGCCGATATGAATATATTTCGAGGGGAACAACTCCATGACCTCTGTCAGGACATCGGCGATGAAAGTCATTGTCTTGTCCTTGCCCGGGCAGAGCACATCTTTATAGCCGGCCCATGTGGTAAGCACTTCATAAGGACCGCCCGTGCAGCCGAGTTCGGGATATGACGCAAGAGCCGCCATCATATGCGATGGCAGGTCGATTTCGGGAATAATCTCGATATGACGGTCAGACGCATATGTGATGATATCGCGAATCTGATCCTGAGTGAAATAGCCTTCGACAGGGATTGAGTCGATAGTCTCGCCTGCGCCATAGCGACCGATGAGTGTGCCCTTGCGCTTCGAGCCGACTTCGGTCAGACGCGGATATTTCTTGATTTCGATGCGCCAGCCCTGGTCGTCGGTAAGATGCCAGTGGAACTTATTAATATTGTGCAGCGCAAGCATATCGATGAAGGTTTTGACCTGATCGGCATCGAAGAAATGGCGGACCACATCGAGGTGTGCGCCGCGATATGCGAAGCGGGGTGCGTCGCTGACGACTGCCGCCGGCATCTCCACCGGCTCGTCGAGATTGGCGGGCAAGGACTTGCGCAGGGTCTGAAGACCATAGAACACGCCTGCTGCCGAAGCACCGCTGACGGTAATCTTGCCGGGCGTGAGGGTAATCGTATAGGCTTCGGGGTTGTCAGACTTGAGCTTGGTGTCGAGGCTAATCACGCCTTTTGCGCCGGCTTTGGGCAAGGCCGAGATATATTCTCTGAGAAAGTCACCCTCGCGGTCGAGGGCCTTGGTTGTGACAACGCGGGTGTCTGAGCCGAGCACAAAGGGCTGCTGCGCCGCGTCGACCGTGACCGACAAAGGCATCGGCACAACATTATAATCAGCTTCAGCGGCCGACAGATTAGTCGATGCCACCATAATGGCTATTACGATAGCCGGAATTTTACGGAAATTCATGGTTTATTTTATTCTTTAGGTATAGACTGAGCCGGGCCAATCAGCAGGGGCTCGGGGTCACTTATTAAATCGATAGGAGCTTTTTGTCTGAGCGCGCCGAAATGATATCCTACGAGTCCGCGGATATAAAACCCGAAGGTAAGAGAGGTATAGTTTGCGAAGTCCCGCGTCGTGGAATAAGTGATGGAGTAACGCGCACCATGCTCATAATCAGGCTGGTTAACTGGGATATATGTCCATCTTTCGAGTTCTCCCTTCTTGACGACATCATAACTGCCGGGGTCGCAATCCAAAATCTCATAGTTCTTGGTCGTCTTTGTCTTCTTGGAGTTTGAGTACAGTTTCTGCGGCATGACAACGCGGCCGTGCGGGGGAACGGTCAAGACGTTGCTTTCGGTTTCGGTTATTGTAGTCGATGAGCTGCTGCCTCCTCCGATGCCGATACCCGAAGCAAAAGTACCAACCGCTCCGCCTACGCCCAATGCTCCGGCAACGGCGCCGAGATTCACGCCCATGCCCGAGCTCGAGCCGGACGTACGGCTGACGACGACGCCCGAGACGAATGACTCGGCCTTGGCGTCCTTGTCGATTCTGAAGCTGTTGGCCACATCTACATATATAGTCCTGCCGGACTTATTCAACACGCTGATTTTATAGGTCGGCCTCCAAAATCTCCAATTGTTGGCATCTTTAAAAACCTCGTTGAAATAGAGGTCATCTGTCGAATAGAATTCATCATTGTATTCAAAAGAAATCTCTACATTTTCATCGGAGATTATCGAGCCCGGGACGATACCTAAAACAGGATAGAAATCTTTGGCAGTCTTGAGTTTGTCGGGAGAGGGAATGTTCTTGACGGTGTGGACGTCAGCATTGTTGATAGCGGCGATGCGGCTCTCGTTGTCGCCCGACGGTTTCGGCTCGACGAAGACAGGGCCGGACGACTGTGCAGGCTGTGGTTCGGCGACAGGCGCCGAGTCGAAAACGTCCTTGTCGCCGTTTTCATAATTAATCGACAATACGTCTGCCTTGTTGACGATATATGACGGGCCGTTGGGATTGGATGCCTTCTTATATTTTATCTCTGTCGGCGTGATGTCAGAGACAACGGCCTTCACGATATCGCCGTTGCGCAGCACAATCAGGTCTTCGGCGAAAGCATATTCCGCCACGAGCAACAGACAAGGTATGATGAGCTTCTTCATAAATTATTTCATATCTTTTGGAACACTCTGAGCCGGACCAATCATAAGCGGCTCGGGGTCACTGACAAGGTCTAACCGAGATTTGAAAGCGCCGAAACTGTAACCTACGATGCCCTTAACATAAAAGCCAAACGGAATAGAGGTATATTTTGCAAAATCGGGCATTGTGGAGTATGTGATGGAATAGCGCATACCGTGTTCGTAGTCGGGCTCTCGCACCGGAAGATACGCCCACTTTTCAACTTCTCCCTTTTTAACAACATCGTAGCGTCCCGGCGTGCATCTCAAAATCTCATAATTCTTGGTTGTTTTTGTCATTTTGGAATTGGAGTACAATTTCTGCGGCATAATAATGCGGCCGTGCGGGGGAACGGTCAGAATATCGCTTTCGGTTTCGGTAATAGTTGTCGACGAACTTCTTCCTCCACCGATACCTATGCCCGAAGCGAGAGTGCCGACCGCTCCGCCTACGCCCAAAGCTCCGGCGACAGCGCCGAGATTCACGCCCATGCCCGAACCCGAGCCGGTCGTATGGCTGATAACGACACCCGAGACAAACGACTCTGCCTTTCCTTCTTTATCGATTCTGAAACTGTTGGCAATGTCTACATATAAGATTCGGCCGGTTTTATTTGTCAGGACGATTCTATATGTCGGGTTCCACCATTTGCTATTTGGAACGTCATAAGTCACATCGAAATAATTATCGAGAGTCGTGTGGTATTCCTCATTAAGTTCAAATGTTATCTCCACATTGTCATCGGACAGTACCGAACCGGGGATTATGCCGAGTACCGGGAAAAACTCTTTGACTGTCTTGAGTTTGTCGGTTGACGGTGTGTTCTTGACGGTGTGGACGTCAGCATTGTTGATAGCGGCGATGCGGCTCTCGTTGTCGGCCGAAGGTTTCGGCTCGACGAAGACAGGGCCGGACGACTGTGCAGGCTGTGGTTCGGCGACAGGCGCCGAGTCGAAAACGTCCTTGTCGCCGTTTTCATAATTAATCGACAATACGTCTGCCTT
>JAGAOW010000177.1 GCA_017889945.1 Muribaculaceae bacterium | reverse complement strand
ATGAATCCGACGCTCTAACCAACTGAGCTATCCCGCCGTTTTGCGAGTGCAAAGTTACGATGTTTTCGCGAAACTGCAAATATTTGGGCAATCTTTTTGATAAAAATATAAGTTAATGTCTGATAACAGTTCTAAGAGTATGTTTAAAATGCGCTCTACAGGCCGTATAAGAGCCGATAATTGAAAAAAAATTCGTAAGTTTGTGCATTAAATATCTACCGCAACCAAAGTCATCACGAATGGACGTCAAAAAGGTACTTTATATATCGCAAGAAATACATCCGTATCTGAACGAAAGCCCTTTGTCGGTTTTCGGTCGCAATTTGCCCCAGGGCATTCAAGAGAAAGGAATCGAAGTCAGAACTTTTATGCCGCGCTACGGCATCATCAACGAGCGCCGCAATCAGCTTCATGAGGTAATCCGCCTTTCGGGCATGAATATCGTCATCGACGATTCAGACCATCTGTTAATAATCAAGGTGGCCACACTTCAGCCCTCGCGCATGCAGGTGTATTTTATCGACAACGACGACTATTTCTTGCGTCACACCTCGGACGGCCTCGAAACAAACCTGATGACAGCCGACAATGACGAGCGTAGCATATTCTTTGTGCGCGGCGTGGTTGAAACGGTTAAGAAACTCCGCTGGGAACCTTCAATCATACACTGCACGGGCTGGATTACGGCCCTGGCGCCTCTGCTGCTCAAACGCATGTATGCCGACGATCCTTCGTTTGCCAACACCCGCGTGGTCTATTCGCTTTTTGACGACCGCTTCGAGGGTACGCTCGACAGCAGGATGGTGGAGAAACTCAAGATGGACGGTTTCAGCGACGAGGACCTCGCGGTGCTCGCCGACGGCGATGTAGACAGCATCCGTCTCAACAAGCTTGCAATCGACTATGCGGATGCGGTGGTTCAAAGTTCAGAAAACGTCGAAGAAGAGCTTATCGAATATGCCAAGGCTTCAGGAAAGCCGTTCTTAGCCTATCCGGGCGAGAACAACACTGAGGCATATGCCGAATTTTACAGCTTGCTATAAATATATACAATCTATAATAGGAAATGAAACTAAGAAATTTAAGTGTCGCCGCCCTCGCTCTTGCAGCGTTTTTCCATGTGGCAGTCACTTCATGCGACGATGAGACATCGACAATTGGTTCGTCGATCGTCGAAGATCATATATCGATTACCATTGACTCGCTCTTTACGGTCGACGGTCGCCCGGTGGCGAACACGGCTTTGCAGTCGCGCACGCTGCTTCAGCTTCTCGGCCGCATCGATGCCGAGGGCTACGGCTCGCTGTCGAGTGAGGTAGTCACTCAGTTTATGCCGTCGGTAACGCTCGACACCACGGGTGTGACAGTGGAGATGATAGACTCGATGAAGCTTATGCTCGGTGTCTATCACGGCAATTTCGTAGGCGACTCAATCACGCCTATGGGCATCGAGGTCTACCGTCTCAACCGCAATCTGCCGTCGCCGATATACAGCAATTTCGACCCGACAGGTTATTACAGTCCGTCGGACAAGCTCGGTTCGCGTATCTATAACGCTTCGACCTTAGGCGAGTCGGACTCGCTGCGCAACCTCACGGCTCATACGGTCACGGTCGATATGCCTCTGTCGCTTGCGCGTGAGATGTTTACGGCCTATAAGGAGAATCCGGCTATCTTCGCTTCGCCGTCGGAGTTTATCGACAAGATTTTCAAGGGTGTATATATCCGCAATTCATATGGCAACGGCCGCCTGACGCTCGTGTCAAACACGCTGATGCGCGTCTACTATCACACGATGACTAAAACCGATGACGGTCGCGACTCGACTATCTTCAAGATGGCCAACTATTTCGCCGTAACCCCGGAGATTGTGACAAACAACAATATAGGTCTCAATATCGCCGACGATGTGCGAGAGATGATTGACGCAGGCGAGAATATCGTCGTGTCGCCGGCGGGCTATGACGTTGAGTTCAAATTCCCCATCCGCGAGGTTATCAGTTCATATAACAGCGGCAAGGGCACAGAGTCGGCTATCAACTCGCTGACGTTCTCTGTGCCGGCTGATTCGGTCAAGAACAAGTTCGGCTTCGGTCCTGCGCCCTATATGCTGATGGTGCTGAAGAGCAAGAAGAATGAGTTCTTTGCCAACAACAGCCTGCCGGACAATGAAACGTCGTTCTACGCGGAATATAATGCGACCAAGCACTGCTATTCGTTCTCGTCGATGCGCGCCTATCTGTTGAAGATGCTTGAGAAGGAGACGCTGAGCGAAGATGACTATACGTTTGTGTTCACGCCGGTCAATGTGAATGTGGAAACAAGCGGCGATTACTACTACGGCACAACGGCGACAGTGACGTCAGTAACGCCTTATATCACGACTCCGACGATGGCCAAATTTTCGTTTGACGAGGCAAAAATTCGCTTTACCTATAGTAATCAAATGATAAATTATTAGTACCTTTGCAGCGTTAATTT
>JAGAOW010000176.1 GCA_017889945.1 Muribaculaceae bacterium | reverse complement strand
GATGCCGAGTTTGGCGGGGTATTCGCCCATGTATTTGCCGAAGAGGCTTTCTTCGAAGTAGTCGTGACCGGCGGGAACGGGGGTGTGGACTGTGTAGAGCGACGATGCACGGACGATTTCGAGTGCGGCGTTGAAGTCGAGGCCGTCTTCCTGGATGTAGTCGACGAGGCGCTGGAGGTTGAGCAGAGCTGCATGGCCTTCGTTGCAGTGGTAGAGTTTGCTGCGGATGCCGAGTTTTTTGAGCATGAGCACACCGCCGATGCCGAGCAGATATTCCTGTTTGATGCGGTTTTCCCAGTCGCCGCCGTAGAGCTGATGGGTAATCGAGCGGTCGAATTCGCTGTTCATGTCGAAGTCGGTGTCGAGCAGATAGAGTTTCATGCGGCCTACGTTGACGCGCCAGATGTGGCTGTAGATGATGCGTCCGGGGTAGGGCACTTCGAGAATCATCGGCTGGCCGTTTTTGTCAAGAACCTGCTCGATGGGGAGCTGGTTGAAGTTCTGTGGCTCGTAGTTGGCAATCTGCTGACCGTCGACGCTGAGTGTCTGAGTGAAGTAGCCGAAACGGTAGAGGAAGCCGACTGCTGTCATGTCGACGCAGCTGTCGGAAGCTTCTTTGATGTAGTCGCCGGCAAGGACGCCGAGACCGCCTGAATAAATTTTGAGGCAGTTGCAAAGGCCGTATTCCATCGAGAAGTAGGATACCGAGGGAACATCTTTGCGCATGGGCTTTTTCATGTATTCCTTGAAGTCGGCATGAACGGCTGCGATGCGCTGCATCAGTTCGTCATCGGCCATAATTTCTTCGATGCGCTCGAAGCTGAGCTGCTGAAGGAGCATTACGGGGTTTTCGCCGGTTGAGCGCCAGAGGTCGGGATTTAAATCGCGGAACAGGGATTTAGCTTCGCTGTTCCATACCCACCAGAGGTTCTTGGCGAGTTCGTCGAGAGCCTTGAGTTTCGCTGGCAATTCTGACTTAACGGTAACGTCGCGCCACACGGGGGCGTTGGTGTTGCTTACCGGAATTTTCATATTCTAAAATGTTTAAAAGTTTTGAGTCGTTTTTATAACTTTGATTTTGTTTATTTGTTTCGAGCCTCAGCCTTTTCGATGGCTATGCAATAGGCTCTGTCATAGTAGACTATAAAGTTGCTCCACGAGGCTGCTTTGGCTGTGGCTTTGGCTGCGCGGGAGATGTCGGTCAGGGCCGTCGGCGAGTCGGCGACGAGGGTCTTGAGGTCGTCGGCGATGTGGTCGCAGACAGCGTCATAGTTGCTGTCGGTGCGATTCTCGACGCGAACGCCGCATGCGGCAAACGAGTCTTCGAAGGTGTCGAGCACCCATTGGCCGAAGCCTGAGAGCGATGTGGTCACTGTCGGCACACCGAAGGCCACGCTTTCGAGGGGTGTGTAGCCCCAGGGCTCGTAGTAGGAGGGGAAGACTATGGCGTCGAAACCGGCAATCAGCTGATAATAAGTCATGTCGAATATGCCGTCGTCGCCGTTGAGGTAGCAGGGGACGTAGATGACCGATGCGCGAGCGTCGCGGTTGTTGGTTAATCCGATCTGATGTATGCGGTTGATGATGGCGTCGTCGCCGTAGTTGTGGAGTGTATGGGTAATCACGGGGTCGCTCAGGCGCGAACGGCTTCCGACGGCCATTTCGTAGGCGAGGTCGGGGCGGGCTTTGTCGACCCATGCGGGAACCATGACGAAGGCGAGGATGCGGCGCTTCGGGTCGCGGTCGCCGAGACGCGAAATGGCGTCGAGGAAGAGGTCGAGACATTTGTTGCGATATTCACAGCGGCCTGAGGTGGCGATGATAAAAGTGTCGTCGCTGAAGTCGTTGCCTGTCAGGGCTGAAGCTATGTCGAGCATTTTGCGGCGGGCATTGGCGCGGGCCTGAGTGAGCTTGGCGCCTTTGGGCACGAAATTGCTTTCGAAGCCGTTGGGCGTGACTACATCGGGACGGCGGCCGAGCAACTGCTCGCACTCGCGCGCTGTCACTTCGCTGACGGTTGTGAAACAGTCGGCCTGAGTGGCTGCGGCTTTTTCGAGCGAGTGTTTCGACTCCATGTTCAGTTCCTGCGCCATCTGGTCGCCGTTGTAGTTGTGGAGCTGATCGTAGAGGGGCTTGCCGTTGCCGCAGATGCTTCGCCCGATGCTTGTCGCATGGGTTGTGAATACTGTGGCCACCTGCGGACAGGTTGACTTTATATATAGGAGTGCCATGCCTGTGGTCCATTCGTCGCAGTGGCTTATGATGCGCGGAGCTTGGGGGGCGGCGACAAGTTTATGCCGGATGTGGAATTTGGCAAGACTCCGGGCGACAATGCCGGCGGCGTGGGAGAACGCACATGCCTCGTCGTAATCGCCATAGGCGTGAAGCGAGTCGACGCCGTAGAGCTGCCACATTCGTCCGTAGAATTCGTCTTTGACCTTATACATGCCGTCGAACTTGACCAGCACGACTATAGGTTTGCCGGGAATGTCCCAACGGCCGACGCGAACGTCGACTCCTTCGGGCAGCTCGGCCTCAGCAAGCCATTTTTTCAGAAGCGTGCGGCTTTCGACGAAATATGGCGAGGGGTGTTCAGCCGACCAAACGTCCGGCCCTATAAATATGGTTTTGTCTTTGTGTTGTTTTTGCAGAGTTGCGGCTTTGGTTGACAATACTGTATATATGCCACCGATTTTGTTGCATACTTCCCAACTTGTCTCTATCAGCAGGTCGAAACCAACGTTGCAATTATCCATAGAATACAAATTCGCTATTTTAAGGCGCAAAGGTAGTGATTTTTTAGGAAAAATCAAAGAGTCAAGTTGTTAAAATCATTCAAGCATCAGGGCCATGTATGGCCGGAACGATGGTATGGAGAAGATTTGGCCGACTCGGGGGGAATTGAAAATAATTTTCGCGAGATTTTCGACCGAGACGTCGATAGTGAGTTTTCTCATCGTGGTTTTGACGGATTCGACCGTGCCGTTGTGGATTATGAAAACGGCGTTGTTGTCGGCGATGATGTTGTCGCGGACGCGTATGGTCTGTGTGGTCGCGGTGTCGTGAGCGGCGATTGCTTCGAGGAGCGTTTTTACCGAGGCTATGCGGCCCATGCCTGCGGGAGTGAAAGCCAAGGTGTCGTCGCCGGGGCAGTCGCGGATGATTATCATGCGCGGACCGACGACTTTGCGGACTTCGGCGAGGACGTTTTCGCGTGCGCGCGCCGATGAGGCGCTGATGTCTTTGACTGTGGCGGTGCCGTCGCCGATAGTGACGAATGCCATCGCGCAGTCGTCGGGATTTGACCTGTCGGCGACCGCGAGTACATGCGAACCGTCGAGGGCGGCGTCTTCGATTATATGGCTGAAGTCTGCTTCGGAGTGGATGACCGTCGACGGTCTCAAGGCCTCGAGTCGGCTGAAGATGGAGTAGGAGGGTTTGCAGCGTTCGAAATTGCTGTCGGAGCAGAAGCGGTGGAGCGAAGTGTAGCGGAGGTTGTCGGTGTAGAACAGAGTGACAAAGCCCAGGCGGCCGTAATAGAGGTAGAGCCGTCGCGAGGCGGGGATGAGCGAGACGAGGGCGTCGCCCCGGCAGGCCGATTCCATCAGCGCGTCGTTGATAAGCCGCCGCATGTGGCCCTGTCCGCGGGCGCTGCGTGCGGTTGTGGCGCACGATATATAGCCCATGCCGACCGACGCGTCGCCGAGCTTCATCCTGTATTGGCTAAGCATCAGGCAGCTGACGGCCTTTGACGACGAGTAGGCAATTATCGCTTCGTCATCGTCGTAGACTTTGTCGAAATACCAGTCGGTCCATTCGGAATTTTCGTTGAAGCCGGCAGTGAACAGATGTTTTATTTCATCGCGCTTTGTCATCGCAGTCAAAAGTTTTGTCGGGGAAGCGGCTTGGCCGTAGTATCAGCCGCAGGGCTGACGAGAATGAGAAGTATGACCATGTCCAGTTGAGCAGAACGACGGCTTTGTTGCGCATGCCGAGAAGGCTGACCAGATGGACGGCCATCCACATGATCCATGCGAACCAGCCCGAGAAGTGAATCCTGTTCATGTCGACAACCGCACGGTTGCGTCCGATTGTCGCCATCGAGCCTTTGTCGCGGTATTCGAATGCGGCGGCTTTGTCGGGGCGGTTGAGATTGGCGGCGAGGCGCGCGCCCTGCTGTATGGCGGGCTGTGCGAGTTGCGGACAGCCTTTGGGCCACAGACCGCTCTGATGGCAGGATATGTCGCCGATGGCAT
>JAGAOW010000175.1 GCA_017889945.1 Muribaculaceae bacterium | reverse complement strand
TTCGGAGGCAAAGAGCGCGAACACGCCGGCGGACGCAACGCCTACGACTTCGGAGCGCGCTCCCTGACTCCCTACGGCTCATGGCCTTCCCCCGACCCCAAAGCCGAAGACTTCTACCAGATTTCTCCCTTCTCCTACTGCGCCGGAGATCCGATTAATTTTATAGACCCTACAGGAAAAGACGCAACAATAATTGTTAATGGCGATGAGCTGACTGTTAGTGCGACTGTGTATATATTTGGGGTAAATGCAAACGAAGAGTTGGCGCGCATATATAAAAGGGATTTACTCAATATTTGGGGAAAGATAACAGAGTATACATATGGGGTACTACATATAGTGTTAATTGGGATATAGATGTACGCGTATTAGAAGGCGGTAAAATAATTTTCAACGGAGTCAACAATTATATGAAAGTCATAAATGAAAGGTCTTGGGTTTCTATGACAAACTATGGACATATTAGGTATTCCGGTAGTTATGGACAAAGTATAGCAGAAGATTGTCCGATGTCTCATGAGTTCGGGCATATGTTGGGCTTAAAAGACCGATACGATGAGGAAACTTATATGCCAGAATCTCCAGAGTGGAACAATGATATTATGGCAGAATATACTGATCATCCTGCACGAATAGTCAATATAGATCATTTAGAAAAATTGTTTACTCCAGCAATTAGACTGAACGAAATTGTAAATATTTTAAGAATGTTGCCTATAACAAACAGATTTGTGTTATCTAAAACTTTATTTTATATAAATCGGTTTACAAGAGCGGAATCACCGAATGACACAAAAGATTATTAACTCCAAATGAATAAGCTATGACTAAACAATGGATAATAATCTTGATGGCTGTATATCTTATTGGTATTAGTGCTTGCAGTTTGCGAAATCGCGAAACTGACAACCAATATTGTTATGATGTAGAGTCAATCAAAAAAGAATTTGCCTCTATGGACAAACATAATTATTCAAGTATAACTTCTTTAACTAAAGACCTGGAACATAACACTAAAAATTTATCTCAAATAAAAGAAGAACTCGGCTTCCCCATAGAGGAATATATGGATACATTCAAATTTGGAAGGCGAATTGGCTCCTCCGGAGGATATTATGACAATTACTATGACGGTTTTCCTGATACTTTGTGGACAATGCGCGCATTAGCAATTCATAAATGTGTCTGGGTTCGGGGCTATAAAGAAATTACATTGTATTTTTTAAACGATTGTAACTATGGAGAACTGCCGGTTTGGGGGCATATATTTGAATATAGGCCTGATGGCCTTGTACTTCCCCTCAGATACCTGCTCGCGCAAAATCTAACTATCAAAGATGCTATCAGAAAGATGGGCCGTCCAAATAAGGAATGGACAGACGAAGTAAGTTATGGGACAAGAAGCGAAAGCAATCCATTTATTTACAAATTAAAAGATGTCCCACGGGCGAGGATTCATATGTATCAATGGGATATCGGTGGTTCAAGATGTTTGTTATTAGGCTATTTGGAGTCTGAAGATAAAAGAACCGCCAAACCTATTTGGGGCGTTAACTGCCTTATTTCTTGGTTTGACGCTGAATGATTTTCGGCAATTTTCATGAAATTTATTTTGTAATTTTATATTCTAAAATATTTGCAAGGAATAAAAATGCGTATTATCTTTGCATTATGAAAATCGCACAGTGCAATGTAATCAATATGGAGGGTCGGCGATTGAAGACGCGGATGATTTCGATTAAAAGACGATTGACAAAAATGAAAAAGTTTGGAGGGGCTTTTTCAGATTTAGGGAAAAAGGCGAGTCAATCACACTTTTAGCGGATGTTATGATTAGCGTTTATGAAAGAAGTGGGAAACTTTCATAAAACAAAAATCAAGCAACTCTACACAATCGAAATCTACTCTCGCATCAACAATGCCCATTGCCCAGTGCGACTTTCACACCAAAAAATTAGAACTTTGAAATTCTGACCTATGTCGTTACCATCAACAATGTTGCTTTTGCATCCGAACCTTCGACCCCCTTCGTGTATGCGACTTTTTCGGAAATTTTTAATTCTGAATTTCCTTACCATCCCCCCTCGCTGGATGCGACTTTTGCGGAGGGTTTTATTTTTCGGCGAATAATTCGTATCTTTGTCTCAGAGAATAATTACTACTTTTGTATGTCTAAACTGAGATTTTTTAATTCCTAACAAGATTCAACATGAAGAAACTGATTTTTAGCGCCGGCAAGATGATTATTCCGGTTCTGTCGATGATATTGCTGATGGCTACTCCCTCGTGTGTACCCGATGGCGGTCCGGCAGGCGGTCCGAACAAAGGAGAGGAAAACGAGACCCCCGTTCAGAAAGACCCCGAAGGCACAATTACCATCTCGCTCTACTCAGACGTCAACCCCGACCATGCCGACAATATCGACGGCATCTACTTCTCGACCGAAGGTTATCTCACATCGAAAAACGGGTGGCGCTTCTCGTATACCGGCCATACGAACTGTCTGGCCAATGTCGATTTCATACCCCGCAACACATGGATTGACCAAATCAATGTCTCATACGAAGACGGATTTGTAGCCTATAACGATGGTCGCGGATTTTTCAGATTTTTTGTCTACGGCATCGCGACCGACGAATACGGCAAAGTCGTCGGGCTGCTGTTGAAATACGACAAAGCCTTCTATGGCAAAGACGAAGCGCCGACTCTGTCAAAGACCTCGGTTCAGTTCAGCGCCAAGGGCGGCGAAGAAAGCATTGCCGTGACTTCCAAGACCTACACAGTCTTTCAGGCTATTGCACATGCTAAATGGTGTACAGTCCGGCAGACTGCATCGGTCTATCCTTATATCACAGACGGCATCGAAATCGTTGCCGAGGCAAACACGACCGACGAGGCTCGCGAGACAGACGTAGTGTTGTCGACCCACGGAGGCAAGAACACCATCGTCAAAGTCCGCCAGGCCGGAGTCCCGCAGGAATAACAGCCCTGACAGCCCAGACATCGCAGGCGACACTCTCAGCGAATCCGCAAATATAAGCTATCAGTGTTAATAATTGTTATAATTGATTGCTTTTTGTTGCGGATAGGTATTCTTGTTGTAAATTTAGCAACTAATATGCTGTAAGTTTAGCAACTAATACTTAAATTAATATGAAAAAGCTATTATCGTTGTTCATGATTGTTGCCTGCTCTGTTGCTTGTTCTGTTGCCATGCAGGCCATCGGACTGAATATCGGTCAGATGAAAATCACGAAATTTAATCCGCCCTCTGAAAAAGTCGTCACAGCTTTGCCCGAATCGGCATCTTCGAAGCAATTTGACATAGTCAGTGACAAAATCGCGGACGCTGTCGGAGCAGCTCCGTTCAAGGCCGCTGCAGCGGCAGACGAATGGTTGCCATTCGGCACTGTTTATTTCAACGATGCGTTCAACTCCGTATTCTCGTCCAATTACACGGCGGAGAATCAGCTCGATGTCTATGTCAGCGTGCTCTCCGACTATGAATGGAATTTGAAAATCGTGAATTTGCTCGGCGTTGACATCATAGTCAAAGCACATCTCCGCGAAGGCACAATGACGATCGAAGAACAGCAAACCGGCATCAAGAGTCCTTATGCAGACAGCGGCGCAGACTATTATCCGTGCTATTCGCTGTATATGTTCCCGGCCGACGCTTCGCCTTTCAGCGGAACGATTGATATGTCGTGTTATGCTCTTATCGCGCCCAACAACGGATATGATTTTACCGACAGCGGTTTTAAAATGACTCTGACTGTTGGCCAAGAATGGCAGAAATTCGGCACTGCCACTCCTAACGCTCGTTTGATACAAGCGTTTGCCCCCTACGGTGCAAATGTCGAGGACAAGGCTTACGAGGTCGACTACCTTAAACTCAGCAACGAACTTTGGGTCTTCATGCTTCGCGACTTTGTCGGCGCTGATGTTCCCATCGTTTCATATATCGACAAGAGGGTTTCTGTCGCTGTCAGCACACCGCTTGCTGCCCGAAACTCATATTATGACGACAATGGTTTTTATGAATACTATCACTTGACTTCATATTTTGCCGGCTCTCCGCGCGACGGCGAAATGTGGTTCCCGTTCTGGTTGATGGTAGACAACTATTCAGGTATGAATTTGAACGACAGCAACCAGATCATGACTTTCGTTTCAGATCTCTTGTCATCGTTCAAGGTAATTGACACAACAGACCGATATATCTGTGACAAGGACAACGGCATAGTCACACTGAACGTCGAGCGCAGCGACAATGTCTCTAATGCTCAGGTCGAAGTGCTCAGTCCCCGTTATAATCTCGAAACAGGCGGAGCTCAGGCCGTCACTCTGTTCAAGGGTTCTATGGCGATTGCTCCCGACAATTCGATCAGGATTCCGGTCGGCAATGTCCGCGGCTTGTATTATATCCGTATGCTGGGCCTTGACAATTCCGGTCCGTTCGGAACTCAGAAAAACATCAAAGTATATGCCAACACCTCCGACGGCCACACTTGGGAGAGCATCGGCACAGGCCTCTTTAAACCCTATTCTTACGAATGGTGCTGGGAGGGCACATCTCCCTGGCTCGATGTCGAAATCGAAAAGGCTACCGACGCCGAAGGTCTCTATCGCGCTGTCAATCCCTTCCGCTCAGATGTTATCATGAGTAAGATTGCCGATAGTTATACCTATTACGACAAGATGGACACATATATCTATTTCGGAGAGAACAACGATTATTCGCTCACTCAGCATATGGGCTTCGTCAGCCTTAACAATGATATTTCCTGGGCATATATATTCCCTTCGTCCACCTATGATGTGACGAACGGCATCTATGGCCTGAATATCGGAGAATTCACTCTCCCCGGAATCAATAACTACGGCATCAAGCTCACGTCGCCGACCACAGCTCGCGTCTCTCCCCATGTCAGTGATGTGGTTTACTCATTGATACCCGCCTCTGCGACGGTCAATCATGACTATGGCACTGATGAAGTCAGATGGCTTGAATCAGGTGTGTCGGAAATCAGGCACGCAACCCCCGACGCCGAACAAAATGTGACCTTCGACAACAGCGAATGTGCCGGTTCAGTCCACCTGATTGCAATCGCTACATTGGACGGAAATCACGTCAAACAAGTCTATCGCCACTCTCTTGTCAATAATGGAGAAGGTTGGATTGAGGTCGGCAAGTTGAACGTGTCGCAATTATCAAGAATCTTTACCGACGGCGAGCAGACGGAGACCGTCTATGCCAAAGTCAGCGTCAATCCTTTTGAGCGCGTGCTTATCAAGGTCGACAACCCCTTCAAAGAGATTAATGTCAGAACTGAGGATTATACCACCGATTTCAGCGTCGACCGCAGCATCTATTTCAAGAGCTCGCCTGCAGGCTATGTGTTCTCTTGCAGCATGGAAGGCGAGGTTCTAGAAGTCGGCGGAGAGACAGGCATTTTCGATAAGTATGACGGCGACTCGTTCCCGCCCGGATTTACCGAGGCGGACATTTTCAATGCAATCGCCGTGCGCTTCCAGTGCGAGACCAATGTCCTCTACAGAAGCGGATATGATGACAAACGAATTGCCCAACTCCTCGCCGAAAACAGCGACTTTGCTGTTCCGGTGCGTTTCGGCTCTCTGCTTGTCTTCCCCGAATATAGGGCTCAGCTCTATAGCAATGTGGGGACTTATACGAGTTTGAATGAGTTCTGCATTTTCGCTCCGACCGACGTGACCCGCGACTATGCTTTGAGCGAACTTGACTCTGACTCTCGCAGTTTCACTGTCGGTACTGACGTCGCCGCCGTCAAGCTGTATAGCACAGAGACGAGCGCCGTTCATCCCAAGGTTTATGATATTCTGACAAATGACCATGAGAGCATCGACCTCACAGTCGCCGAAGGCAAAGCCACAGCCGACCTTCCCGTCGGTATGTTTGACTACACTGCCATAGCCTATGACAAGGAAGGCAAAGTGGCCAACTGTGTCAAAGGTCAGGTTAACATCACTTCGGGTATCGACGACATTCTCACTGACGACAATGCCGCCGAGCCGGTCTATTACAACCTCCAGGGCGTGCGTGTCGACAATCCCGAAGCTGGCATCTATATCGTCCGCCGCGGCAACAAAGTCGCAAAAGAGCTTGTGAAATAAGCTTTTAGGATGGGCTTGTGAGATAAGCTTATAGAAAATTCTCAGGCGTGCAATCCACGCCACAAAATAAGCCGGGTAAGCATCATCTGACGCTTACCCGGCTTTTTAATTGGTTATGATATAATCAGTTATTTTAATGGTCTGATATAATCAGTCGTTTAAATGGTTCGGACTAAATATGTTATTGTCGAACCGGCTCTTAGCCGTTTTCTGATTTGAATCAGAGTCCGCGGCCGTGGCAGTTTTTGTATTTCTTGCCTGATCCGCAGGGACACGGGTCGTTGCGGCCGATGCGCGGACCGGCGGTAACGGGCATGCTGCGTTGCGGAGCGTTCTGAGGAGCTGATGCTGCCTGGCGCTGAGCTTCCTCGCCGGGCAGACCCGGACGCGATGTGCGGTAGTTGTTGTAGTTGTGGGGCATCTCGGGGGCAGCCTGCTTGACTTCGGGCTGACGGCGCTGAGCCTCTGCCTCGGGCGAATTGCCATCGCCTTCGCTCTGCTGGCGCACGGGAATCTGAGCGCGCATAAGCGCCGACATGGCTTTGATGTTGAGCTGATTGAGCATGGCTTCGAAGAGGTGGAACGACTCGACTTTGTAAATTACCAGCGGGTCTTTCTGCTCGTAGCTTGCATTCTGAACCGACTGGCGCAGTTGGTCGAGTTCGCGGAGATGCTCTTTCCAGAGTTCGTCGATAGTGACGAGGAGGAGGGCTTTCTGCCATTCCTTGATAATGGAGCGGCACTCTGTGGCATATGCTTCCTGAAGGTCGACGCGGAGGTTGAACACACGCTTTCCGTCTGTGATGGGCACTATGATGCGACCTTTGTAGTCAGAGTTCTGAACGAGCTGCGTGATGACGGGCATCGCGACTTCGCGAATGCGTTCGTTGCGACGGTTCATCGCGCTCATGGCTGCTTCGCGGACACGTTCGACGCGGTCTTCGCGGTCGAGGCTGCGGAACTCGTCTTCGGTCATCGGCGACTCGATTGTGAGCACCTTGAAGAGCTCGAGGCAGAAGTCGGGGTAGTCCTGAGGCTGCTCGTAGGTCATCACGATGTTTTCGATGCAGTCGTAGAGCATGTTGGCGATGTCGATGCCGATGCGTTCGCCAATCAGGGCATGGTGGCGGCGATTGTATATATATGTACGCTGCTTGTTCATGACATCGTCGTATTCGAGGAGGCGTTTACGGATGCCGAAGTTGTTTTCCTCGACGCGCTTCTGAGCTTTTTCGATGGCGTTGGTTACCATTTTGTGCTCGATAGGTTCGCCTTCCTGCATGCCGAGACGATCGAGCCATTTCATAACGTTGTCGGTGGCAAACAATCGCATCAGCTGGTCTTCAAACGAAACGAAGAATACTGACGAACCCGGGTCTCCCTGACGTCCCGAACGACCGCGGAGCTGACGGTCGACGCGGCGTGATTCGTGACGTTCGGTGCCGATGATTGCCAGACCGCCGGCTTCCTTGACTTCGGGCGTGAGCTTGATGTCCGTACCACGGCCCGCCATGTTGGTCGCAATGGTAACCATGCCTTTCTGACCGGCCTGGGCTACGACCTGAGCCTCTTTCTGATGCAGTTTGGCGTTGAGCACCTGAGCGTCGATTTTGCGCAAGTCGAGCATACGTTTGAGCAATTCGGAAATCTCGACCGAAGTCGTGCCGACGAGGACGGGTCGTCCGGCGTCGCGCAGACGGACAATTTCATCGATGACCGCGGCATACTTTTCTTTTTTCGTCTTATAGACGCGGTCGTTCATGTCGATACGGGCGACAGGCTTGTTGGTCGGGATTGTCACGACGTCGAGTTTGTAGATGTCCCACAATTCGCCGGCTTCTGTTTCGGCTGTACCGGTCATACCGGCAAGTTTGTGGTACATGCGGAAGTAGTTTTGCAGCGTGATTGTCGCGAATGTCTGTGTGGCAGCCTCGACTTTGACGCCTTCCTTGGCTTCGATGGCCTGATGGAGTCCGTCGCTGTAGCGGCGGCCTTCCATGATACGTCCGGTCTGCTCGTCGACAATCTTGATTTTGTTGTCGTCGATGACA
>JAGAOW010000174.1 GCA_017889945.1 Muribaculaceae bacterium | reverse complement strand
GGCCGGTGGCATTCTCGATGGCCCCGATGACGCCGAAGGCGGCGAGGTTGGAGAAGATGTAGACGAGCACGTAGTACATCAGCGCCGATACGCCCATCACGTTGTAGGCGATGATGCCGAGCATGATGTAGCCGGCCTGCGAGATTGACGAGAAGGCCAGGAAGCGCTTCATGTTGCGCTGGCGGATGGCGAAGAGGTTACCGACGGTAATCGTGAGTATGATTACAGCGTAGAGCATCCATTCCCACACGCAACTGTAGACAGAGCCGAAAACCTGAGCGAGAATAACGAGAAATGCGAACGCCGCAGCACCTTTTGAAATAACCGAAAGGTAAGAAGTTGCTGAAGTGGGCGCACCCTGATATACATCGGCAGTCCACAAGTGGAAGGGAACAAGCGAAAGTTTGAAACCGATGCCGCCGATGACGAAAGCGACTGCGATGACAAGCATCACGCTTAACTGATTGGTCAAAGCGAAGTAGATTTTCTCGAAATAGAGCGAACCGGTAAGACCGTAGACAAACGAGAGACCCATCATGAAGATGGCCGATGAGAATACGGCTGTAAGTATATACTTGACAGCTGCCTCATGGCTTTCGTAGCGGTTCTTGTCGAGAGCGACCATGGCTGCAAGCGGCAGCGATGCAGCTTCGAGACCGATGACGAAGAGCAGGAAATGACGGGCGGAAATCATCAGATACATGCCGAAGAGCGTCACAAGGAGCAATTCGTAGAATTCGCCGCGGCGATAGTGCATCGGCTCTGAGTTTGCCCAGTTGATTGACTGTATCAGCACGATAACAACACCGACGTTGAGTATGCTCTTGATGGCGGCAATCACGGGAGTTGTCTCATACATGCCGGCGAACGCTGAATACGAAGCAGTATTGATATTGCAGCAGAACAGCTCAAGAGCAGTCACTACAAGCATCAGCACAGCCGCAAAGGCCGGCAAAGCACGCAACGAACGCTTCGGCATGAACGTATCATAGAGGAAGACGAGCAGGAACACGACCAACAGGGCGATTTCCTGTTTCATAGCTAAAAATTGTGAGTAATCCATTTTTGGTGTCTAACTTATTAGTTCAGGCCGAGCACTTTGAAGATTTCGGGTACAAATGTGAAATTAATCAGATTGTTAAAGAAGTTGGGGAAGCAACCGATGCCTGCGACGCAGATAATCAGAGTTGCAGTCGAAAGACGCTCCCACCAAGTGGCGTCGGTCAGCGAGAGATGGTGTTCGTCCTGTAACGGAACGAAGAGGAGTTTGCCGACAACGCGTAGGATATAGACAGCCGTGATGACAATCGAGCAGCATGCGATGATTGTGAACACGAGTCGGAGTGAACCGGCGCCTGCGAGATAGTCGCTCATACCCTGTTCGAACGAGCCGACAAAGATAGTCATCTCAGCTACGAAACCGCTAAGACCCGGCAGACCGAGTGACGCCATACCTGCGATGACGTAGCAGACGGCGAGATAAGGCATGATTTTCATCAGGCCACCCATCTGACGGATGTCGCGTGTGTGTGTACGACCGTAAATCATACCGATCAGAGCAAAGAAGAGCGCTGTCATCAGACCGTGAGAGAGCATCTGCATGATTGCACCTGTCATAGCCGTTGTGTTAAGCATGAGGATTGCGAAGAGAACAAGGCCGCAATGCGAAACCGACGAGTATGCGTTGATATATTTAAGGTCTGTCTGGACACATGCGCTGAACGCTCCGTAGACAACCGAGATACCTGTCAGGATAAGGAATATCCAGGCCAAATCATTGGCAGCCTCAGGCATGAGGTAGATTGCTACACGGAAGCATCCGTAGCCACCGAGTTTCATCAGAACGCCCGCATGGAGCATAGACACGGCTGTAGGCGCTGAAGCGTGACCGTCGGGCGACCATGTGTGGAAGGGGAACATAGCACCGAGGACGCCAAAGCCGACAAAAGTCATCGGGAAGAGGAAATATTGCCAACCCTTGTCGATTGAAGCGTTATTGACAATCTCGAGAATGTTCCATGTCAAAGGAGCGCCTTCGGGAGCCGAATGATAGTAGATGCCGATAAGACCGAGCATCAGGAAGGCCGAACCGCCCATAAGCATCAGCGTAAGCTTCATGGCCGAATAATTCTTGCGACCCGAACCCCATACGCCGATCAGAAGGTACATCGGAATAAGTGCGACTTCATAGAACATAAACATCGTGAAGAGGTCGATGGAGATAAAGAAGCCGAACACACCGGTCGAGAGCAAAATCAACCATAAGAAGAATTCCTTGGGCTGGCTGATGGTCCATGAAGCAAACGAGCCTGCAAAGACAATTATCGACGAGAGAAGGAGCATGGCGACCGAAATGCCGTCAACTCCGACTGCGAGGTTGATGTTAAGCGGCGCGAACCACGACCATGAGCCCAGGAAAAGCATCGGAGCTTCATTGCCGGTAGCTCTTATGCCGAGATACTCGACAAGGAGATATACCGAAAGAGCAATCAAGGCAGTTGAACCGACGACTGCGACAGCGCGGATTTGCTTGATGTTCCGGCAAAGCGCGATACCGGCAAGCATCAGCAGGGGTATCACGACGAAATAAATCAGTATATTGGAAAACATTATAGTTACTGTATTAAAATTTACGACTCAAGGATTAAATAAGGCAAAGTACTGTGATTGTGCCGAGGAGGAGTACGCCAATCAGATAGAACCATACATAGTATTGTATCTGACCCGACTGAAGCGGACGGATAAGCTCTGAAGCCTTATTGGTAATGGTCGCGAACGAGTCCATAGTGCCGTCGATAATGTGACGGTCAAACCATGCAATCGGACGACAAACGCCATTGAAGATAATCTTGTGAGTGATGAACATATAAAGTTCGTCCCAGTAGAAACGGTGGTGGCACCAGCGCCAGAGATTGGGCAGTGCGTTTTTGAATTTCGCGGGGAGCGGGTTTTCCTTGCGATACATGACAGCAGCAAAGGCGATGCCGATGATTGCGACAGCGAGGCTGACACCTGCGACAGACCAATCGAAATGAGCCATAAAGTCATAGGGTTCGCCGTTCCAGCTTACCAGTTTGCCAAAAGGTATGAAACCGGCGACGCAAGAAATAGCTGCGAGGATAATCAGCGGCAGCGACATGGTCCAGGGCTGATCGTGGGGAGCGTGATGACCTTCGTGAACTTTGTGTTCCTTCCACCAGAAGATGAGGAAGTAGAGACGGAACATGTAGAACGCAGTCAGACCTGCAACGAGCGACATCCAGAGGTAAGCAACCCAGTCATAACCGATACATGCACTGAGAATCTCGTCTTTAGAGAAGAAGCCCGAGAATGGAATGATGCCGGCAATCGCAAGACATCCGATGAGGAAGGTCCAGTGAGTGACAGGCATGAATTTGCGCAGACCGTGCATGGCTGTATAGTCGTTAGAGCCGATAGCGTGAATGAGCGCACCTGCACCGAGGAAGAGAAGCGCTTTAAACATGGCGTGAGTGAACAGATGGAACATCGAAGCCATGTAGCCGAGACCTTCGTGGATTTCGGGACGGGCAACGCCGAGCGAAACCATCATGAATGCAATCTGCGAGATGGTCGAGAAGGCGAGCACACGTTTGATGTCAATCTGAGTACATGCCACCATAGCGGCGTAAAGAGCTGTAATCGCACCGACTACAGTGATAATCTCGAGGGCCGTAGTCTCCATCAGATAGAGGGGGAAGAGGCGAGCAACGAGGTAAACACCGGCAACGACCATAGTAGCAGCGTGGATAAGAGCCGAAACGGGTGTAGGGCCTTCCATAGCGTCGGGAAGCCAAATGTGGAGAGGCATCATAGCCGATTTGCCCATGCCGCCCATGAAAATAAGCACGAGCGCCCATGTAAGGACAGAACCGCCGAGGAAGACGGGAGCTGCACTTGTTTCGAATATGTTGCGGATGTTGAGCGCAGTGTCGGCGCTTACATGATAAACATCATTAATGCCCTCGACAGGAACTGAAGTCAACTGTGTGAAATCGAATGTTCCGGTATAATATGAGAGCACGAGGATGCCGATAAGGAAGCCGAGGTCGGCGAAACGAGTGACGATAAACGCCTTTTTCGAAGCCGATACGGCCGACGGCTTGGTGTAATAGAAGCCAATCAAGAGGTAAGATGACGCACCCACAAGCTCCCAGAAGATATACATCTGGAAAATGTTGGTAGCCACAACCAAACCGAGCATCGAGAAGCTGAACAGCGACAGGAAAGCGTAGAAACGCTGGAAACCGCGTTCGAACACACCGTGGTGGTCGCGCATGTAACCGAGGCTGTAGAGATGAACCATGAACGAAATTGTGGTAATGACCACAAGCATCATGGCTGAAATCTGGTCGAGCAGGAAGCCGAGTTTGATTATAAGATTAGGCGTGAATGCAAGCCAAGTAAAGTTGAATACGATATACTGCAGACGCTCGCCGTTTTCGGCTATAAAGTCAGCCGAGCCGCTGAAGAAATAGTTGTAAGCGGTTGTGTAGGCAAGCACCAGCACAGTGCCCATGCCGAGAGTACCGAGAGTACCGGCAAGCATATGTGACATTTTTCCTCCGAAAAGACCGAGGAAAATGAACATAAACAGGGGAATGGCAAGAATAAGAACGGGAATTGTAATATCCATAGCTATTAGAATTTCATTTCGTTAAGCCCACGGACATCGACATTCTTAGTCGCGCGGAATATGTTGATAATAATTGCAATCGCAAGAGCGGTTTCGGCAGCAGCGATAGCGATGGCAAACAGTGTGAAGAACATGCCTTCCATCTGTCCGGGGAAGAGGAAGCGGTTGAAGACCACAAAGTTGACATCGACAGCGTTGAGCATCAACTCAAGAGAAATCAGCATAGCAATCATGTTTTTACGGGTAATGAAACCATATACACCGCAGCAGAACATGATGAGGCTGGGGATAAGATAATAAATAGCTGTAATTTCCATATTGCCGTTAACGTTTGCGGGCGATAACCACGCCACCGATTATACATGCTAATAAAAGAACACTGACAGCTTCGAAAGGCAGAAGATACTGCCCGACACCTGTTCCCATCATAGTCCGGCCAATCTCATTCATATCCGGCGACTGCATTTCGGGGCGAGCCGTAAAATTGGCACAACGAGCCAGCAACGCCCATCCGGCCACACCGAGCATGGCAACGGAGGCGACGAGACCAAGAAGTCTGGATTTCGAAGTTAATTTCTCGGAATTGTCGCCCGGCTTGCTTGTCAAAAGAATAGAGAAGACGAAGAGGACAACGATGCCACCTGCATAAACAGCAATCTGCACAGCGCCAAGGAACTCATAGTCAAGCATGAAGTATATGGCAGCAGCTGCAAAGAGCGTGAAAAGCAGGTAAGTGGCGGCACGAAGAATCTTACGCGTCGTCACGGCGAGTACCGAGAATACGACCATCGCCAAAGCGACGATGACATAGATAATGATACTTCCTACAGATTCCATATTGGTTTATTGATTTTTATTTTCGGTTTGGGGAGCTTCCGGGGCTTTGGCGTCGGAAGCGGATGCAGATGCTCCTTCGGCGGCTTCGCGGGCAGCCTTTGCAGCAGCGGCTTTAGCTTTCGCGGCAGCAATTTTGGCCTCACGTTCGGCAGCTGCGGCAGCAAGCTGCTCGGGAGTCGGAGCGGGCTCCTCTTTTTCGGGGAGGTAGTTGAGTTTTTTCACAAGTTTGCCACGAGTAAAGACTGCCTGCTCGAAATCGTTTGAAAAATCTATCGCGTTTGTCGGACAGTTTGTGACACAAAGCTGACAGAATGTACAACTTCCGAGGTCGTACATATAGTTGTCGAGTTTCTTTTTCTTTGTGCCGGCAAGCGTGTCGACCATTTTTGTGTCGAGATGGATTGTACCGTTGGGGCAAACGCGCTCACATGTGCCGCAAGCGATACACTTGTGGTTACCGTCATTGTCATAAATGAGCCGGAGGATTGCGCGGAAACGCTGCGGGACATGTCGAGTCTCGCGATCCTCAGGATAACGCTCGGTAATCTTAGGCGTGACAAATTCTTTGCCGGTCACCTGCATGCCTTTGATAAGACTTGCGATGCCCGAGCCTAATGACGTGAAGTATTCTTTTACACTACCCATTGAAAAAAGTCGTTATAAATCGTTGTTGTTATTATCATTGAACTATTAGTCGCGCACCTGACCGCCGACAATGTCGAGCAGCTCGGTCGTGATACTTTGTTGTCGCAGTTTGTTATATTCGAGCCGGAGCTGCTCGAGAAGTTTCTTGGCGTTGTCGTTGGCGCTTTGCATCGCCATAACACGCGCAGCCTGTTCGGATGCACGGTTCTCGGCGAATATCTCCTGCATTACTGAAATGAGGAATAAGGGAAGCACCGAGCGGAACACGGTCTGAGCGTCGGGCTCGAAGATATATGGTCTGGATGATGATGCCGCAACATCCTGCGATGAGAATGTCGAGTTATCGATCGGAAGCAGACGGTCAATTTCAGTGGTCTGTCGGCCTGCGGAGTGATAGTGCATGTAGATTGCATCGACGATGTCGACATTGCCTTCGAGGAAAGCGCTCTGAAGGGTTTCCATGAAAGCTCGCACAGCCAAACCGCTGCTCTTGGTATCAACGGCTGAAGGATCGGAAATGACACAAATGTTGTTGTCGTTGAGTTTTGAGACAATCTTAACCATCTTTTTTCCGACCGGATACAGGTCGATGCCCAAACCGAAGCCGTAGCGCTCACGCAAGTCGGCAATGTGTGCGAGCAGGCGCTTGAAAAGGTTGACGTTGTATGCACCACACAGACCGTCGTCGCTACCCATAATCACAATAGCCGCGCGTCGGACCTC
>JAGAOW010000173.1 GCA_017889945.1 Muribaculaceae bacterium | reverse complement strand
GAGAGCGTCGTCCTTGGAAGTCTTGGCGACGGATTCGAAAATCTCGGCTGCTTTGACACGAGGGTCGTTGGCTGTGCCTTTATTGTCTTCGTTGGACATGAAAGTGAGCGTCACGGCCTTGTTGTAGCGGGCGGCATCGGAGAGCGGATTGGCCTGAAGCGCTTGTTCATACAGAGCGAAAGCGTCGACAAAGTTGCTGTCGGCAAAGGCTTTGTTGCCCTCTTTGATGAGGTTGCGCTCGGCTTTGGTCGATTTTGCTTCTGCAGATTGCGGAAGCGCTGCGACTACGGCAAAGGCCGAAGCTGTTATCAGACATATGCGAAAAAGCTTGTTCATAGTAGTCATCATTTCGTTTTACTGAAGAAATTGATGTTCTTGAGCCATCCAATCTTTCGTTCGAGAACGAAAATGTCGGCAATCAGAAGGATGAATGCTATCCACGCGAAAGTGGGGAACTGTTCGGCGCTGGCTTTGTAGTTGACTCTTTTGAATTCTGATTTCTCAAGCTGGTCGAGTTTGTCGGTAAGCTGGCTGATGGCGCTGCCAGAAGCACCGTTGACATAAATGCCGTCGCCGGCTTCGGCAATTGCCTTGCCGATTTTTTCGTCGATGGTGGTAAGCACGACCTTGCTGTCGGCGTCGCGCATGAAGTCGCCGTTGCCGAGAGGAATGGGCGCGCCTTTGGCAGAACCGAGACCAATGACGTCGACCTGAATGCCAGCATCGGCAGCCGCCTTGGCAGCCTCGATAGCTTCGCCTTCATGGTCTTCGGCATCAGTGATGAGGATGATGGCTTTGTGGACGTCGGGCGAATCGGAGAAACTCTCGGCCGACATCTTGATGGCTTCGGCGAGAGAGGTGCCCTGATATGAAATCAGCTGCGGGGTAAGGTCGTTGAGATACATTTTGGCCGATATGTAGTCGGTGGTCAGCGGCAACTGCAGTTTAGGCTCGCCGGCGAAAATGACCATGCCGACTTTGTCGTTCTCGAGCTTGTCGACCAGGCGCTCGAGGTTGAGGCGTGCGCGGTCGAGGCGCGAAATGCCGTTGGGGTCGTCGGTCGAAGATGCGAGCATCGAATTAGAGACGTCGAAAGCAATCATAATTTCGATACCGTTGACACTTGTCTCCTGTTCTTTCTGACCTGCACGCGGACGGGAGATGACAATGACCAATGCGGCGAGCGCAAGCAGGCACAGAGTGATCTTAATCATCGGCTGATAGCGCGATGCGTCGGGCATGAGCTTCTCAATGACGTCGGGCCGGCCGAAGCGCTTGAGCTTCCGTTGTCTCGAAGCGCGCGCCCAGACAAACAGGAGGGCGAAGACGACCACGAGGCCAAGAAGATATAGATGTAATGGATAAGCGAAATCAAACATATCTGAGTGGATTTTTGTTCTGGAACGGTTTACGGTATTGAGCGGAGCACGGTGTAGCGCAGCAGCAACTCAAGACAGAAAAATCCGAATGCAAGCCATGCCCACAGCATGTAGTTGTCTTCGGTATGGGAGAAGTGGCGGACATCCATCTGAGTTTTTTCGAGAGCGTCGATTTCGGCGAAGACTTCTTCGAGGACGCGGTTGTCGGTGGCTCTGAAATATTTGCCGCCTGTCTCGTTGGCAACGCTCTGCAGGGTGGCTTCGTCAATGACAACGGGCAACTGGATGTATTCGATGTGGCCCAGCATGTCGGGTCGGGGGAAGTCGGCCATGCCGTTGGTGCCGATGCCGACGGCATATATCTTGACTCCCATCTCCTTGGCGACCTCAGCGGCCATCTGCGGAGTGGCGACGCCTGTGTTGTTAGAACCGTCGGTCAGCAGGATGATGCTCTTGCTTTTGGCTTTGCCTTCTTTGAGGCGGTTGAGGGCAGTGGCGATGCCGTCGCCGATGGCGGTGCCGTCTTCAATCATGTCGGTGCTGACGCCGCCGATGTAGCTGAGGAGCTGTGAGCGGTCGACAGTCATAGGCACACCTGTAAGGCTTTCGCCGGCGAAAATGACGAGACCGATGTTGTCGGACTCGCGGCCGTTGATAAACTTGGCGGCCACTCTTTTGGCGGCTTCGAGTCGGTCGGGCTGGAAGTCGCGGGCAAGCATACTGGTCGAAACGTCGAGGGCGATGACAATGTCAGTGCCTTCGGTCGAGCTTGTGCGCCAGCTGTCTTTAAGCTGCGGACGGGCGAGGACTATGATGAGGCAGCCGATGGCGGCCAGACGAAGGATGAAGAGCCCGTGGCGCAGATATACTTTCCATGTACGGCCAATCTTGCCAAATGCCGAAGTCGACGACAGGGCCATCGATGCGTGGGCGTTGCGATGTTTCATCACATACCACGCGATGAGGGGCACATAGATCAGAAAGAGCCAAAGATATAGAGGTTGAGACAATTGCATAATACTATGGTATGTTATGATTACTTAGTCGGGCCGTCGGCGCTTTTGTTTTCGTCGGTCTGCACTTCCTCCTGCGGGGGCAGGGGTTTGGAGTCTTCGACAAACTTGACGGCAGAGTTAAATGCTTTAACATTGTCGTCGGGCATCGGGCGCACTTTTGCAAACTTGACAAAGTCGGCAATCTCGAGAATCTGTTTCATCAGGTCAGAACCGGGACGGGTCTCTTTGTTGTGGCGCAGAGTGTCGATGATCTGAGTGGAGGACATCTCCATGGCGTTTATGCCGAAGCGGCCGTCGAGATACTGACGGAGAATTTCGGTAAGTTCGGTATAATACTCTTTGTCGCGTCCGCTCTGAGGCAACTTTTTGGTCTGGAGGTCGTTGAGTCGCATGACGGCGAGATCGTAGGGCGGAATGACCTTGACGGGACGGGCGATGAGGCCTTTTTTGCGACGGAAAAGCATGATGACCGCCAGGGCTGCAAGCGCGAGGGCAATGCCGGCGAAAACCCAGAGCCACCAGTCGGGAATAAAGTCGTACCAACGTGAAGGAACTGTGGTCACGCTTTCCATCGGGTTGATGTCGGTCAGGCTGTCAAGCTCGACTTCAAGCACTTTGAGAGTGACTGAAGAAGATGCGATTGTGTCAGAACCGACGGCGTATCTGAATGGGGGCAGTGAAATCGTGCCCGGATCGAAAGCCTGAATTGTGTAGTTGTAATCAAATTCATAACGACCGTTACCGTGGTCAATGGTGTCGATGCGGATGTCGGAAATCTCAATGCCGTGATAGTCCTGACCGCTTTCGGGCAGGTCGACCATCACGCCGCCGTCGTCGGCGCCTTTGAGCAATTCGAGTTTCAGCATCGCTTTCGAGCCTTGAACGACCGTAGTTGAATCGATCGAGGCGTTGAGCATCACATTCGGTTTTGCGTCGAGTGACCCGGCGAAAGCGACCAAGGCCAAGGCAAATATCATCGTATGTTTTGAAATACCTCTCATATATTAATAGTAATATTAAAAATGCAGCGCCGTCATCTGGCGCCACGATTTTTGAATAAGCTCATCAAAGCCATGACATAGTCTTCGTCTGTCGCGACCGAGGAATAGTCGACACGGCTGCTGCGGAGAGTCGCAGACATGGCCTGCTGGCGGTCGTACCACCATTTGTCGTAGGCTTTGCGGACCTTTGATGAAGAGGTGTCAATCCAACGGGTAACACCTGTCTCAAGGTCGCAGACTCTCATGAGTCCGACATCGGGGAGATGGGCGTCGCGCTTGTCATAGACCTGCAGGGCCATGACATCGTGCTTGTTGCATGCGATGGTCAGTGGCTTGCCATAGTCGCTGTTGTCGATGAAATCGGAAATGAGGAACATCGTGCAACGTTTTTTGAGCGCATCGGTCAGGTAACGGACTGCCATTGCGATGTCGGTGCCGGAATTTTCGGGCTTGAAGTCGAGCAACTCGCGAATGATGAAGAGTATGTGCTTCTTGCCTTTTTTCGGGGGGATGAATTTCTCGATTTTGTCAGAGAAAAATACAGCGCCGATTTTATCGTTGTTCTGAATGGCCGAGAAGGCGAGGGTCGCGGAAATCTCGGCAATCATCTGACGCTTTTCTTCTCCGACAGCGCCGAAATTGCGGCTGCATGAAACATCGACAGCCAGCATTACGGTCAGTTCACGTTCCTCTTCGTAGACCTTGACAAACGGACGGTTGTGACGGGCCGTGACATTCCAGTCGATGTCACGGATGTCGTCGCCATACTGATATTCGCGAACCTCCGAGAACATCATGCCGCGGCCTTTGAAAGCCGAATGGTATTCGCCGGCAAAGATGTTCTGTGACAGTCCGCGAGTTTTAATCTCGATTTTGCGGACTTTTTTTAGGAGTTCATTTGAATCCATGGTCTGTGTTCGTTAGCCCGGTTGTCAGGGTACTTGTATCTTGTCGAGGATTTCGGTAATAATCTCGTCGGTAGTAATGTTGTTGGCCTCGGCTTCGTATGTGACACCGATACGATGGCGGAGCACATCGTGGCAAACGGCGATGACGTCTTCGGGGATTACGAAGCCGCGCTGGTGGAGGAATGCGTAGGCACGGGCAGCACGGGCAAGGCTGATTGACGCACGGGGCGAAGCGCCGAAAGCGATGATGCCTGTGAGGTCGTTGAGGCCGTAGTCGGCGGGGAAACGTGTGGCGAAGACGATGTCGACGATATAACGCTCAATCTTCTCGTCGACATAGATCTGCTCGACGATGTCCTGGGCTTCGATGATTTCGTGGGGTTTGACGAGGGCTTCGACTTTGCGTTTGACGTTGCTGATGTTCTGGCGAATGATGATGCGCTCTTCGTCTTTCGAGGGATAGCCGATGACGACTTTCATCAGGAAACGGTCGACCTGAGCTTCGGGCAGGGGGTATGTGCCTTCCTGTTCGATAGGGTTCTGGGTCGCCATGACGAGGAAGGGCTCGTCGAGGGGGAAAGTATGGTCGCCGATAGTGACCTGACGCTCCTGCATGGCTTCGAGCAGAGCGCTCTGGACCTTGGCGGGGGCACGGTTGATTTCGTCGGCGAGGACAAAGTTGGCGAAAATCGGGCCTTTTTTAACCTGGAACTGCTCGTTTTTAACACTGTAGACCATAGTGCCGGATACGTCGGCAGGGAGAAGGTCGGGCGTGAACTGAATACGGCTGTATTTGGCATCGATGAGCTGGGCGAGCGTCTTGATAGCCAAGGTTTTCGCCAAACCCGGAACGCCTTCGAGCAGTACATGTCCGTTAGACAACAAAGCAATGAGAAGAGACTCAACGAGGTGTTTCTGACCGACGATGGTCTGATCCATGCCGTGGGTAATCAGATTGATAAAATCGCTTTTGCTTGCTACGAGATTGTTTAGTTCTCTGATGTTTACAGATTCACTCATAAGTGATGTTATAATAGTTTTGATTTGATAAATCTTTAACATTCAAACCGTCAGTAAGGTTTGATTTGTTTTGATACAAAGTTACTATTATAACATCGGTTTAGTTAAAAGAGAATGTTAATTTTGTCTATTAAGTCTTTAATGTCTTAAACTTTAACTTTTTTTGATTACTCGAATCGGGCATAGATTTCGTTGCCGAGAGATTTGGCTCGCCGGAGTGTCTGTTGGGCGGTGCTGTCGGTTGCAAATTCGCTGATGTCGGGAATACGGACCTTTGTGCCGGGCTTGATGCGGTTGGGGTGGCCGAGTATGTCGGCGTTGGCCTGATAGATGAAGGCCCAGTATTCCATCTGACCGTAATATTCTCGAGCCATAGTGGTCAGAAAGCGGTTGGCCGAGACTACGTCGTAGACTTTTGCGACGTTAACAACAACGCTGTCGGGTTCAGCGGCAACGACTGTATCGGTCTCGGGCAGAATGACTTCGGCGACAGGGGGCCGGGAAACGATTTCGGCAATGGTATCGGTCGCTACCGCTGCGGTTTCAGACGGGATGGCAGCATATTGGCCGCGTCCGTTATGGGCGGCAAACCAGCCGATGACTATGCCTGCCGCGAGGCAAGCAACGGGCAGGAGGAAGCGCATGGTGCGTCCGCGACGGCCGGTGTCGGTCGGTTCGGTTACAGTTTCGGTTTCCGGCTCGGCAGGAAGTTCGGCGGCAGGGACTTCGGGGGCGTCGGATGTTTCGACCGGCTGAATTTCAGCGGTCTCGGTCTGCGCTTCCGGCTCGGGAATGGTCTCCGGTTCAGTCTCGGATATGGTTTCCGGCTCTTGGACAGAGACTTCTTCCTGTAATGTTTCAGGTTTTTCTTCCGGCAGAAGCTCGGGGGCGGGAATGACGTCGTGGCGGGTGTCAAGGACTGCGGTGTCGGCATCGCTTGTCAGTTCGACCGGCTCGAAGATGGCGAACGGACGGTTTATGGCGGCTGAAAGGTCGCTGTCGGGAACGAAAATTATCGGTCGGTCGCTATCGGCATTGCGGGAGAATGTGCCCAGCCCTCTGACGGTGACGCTTTCGGAAACGGTAAGGGCGTTTTCGATCTGAGCAAAAAAGGCGCGTACGAATTTCTCGGCTGTCTCGATGTCGACAGATGCGAGAGCGGCCAGACGCTCGGCCAGTTGAGGAAGTGCAAAGAGTTCATTCATGGCTAAAACGTTTTTTCAGCATTGACCCTGCGGTAAAGGAGATTTTGATTTCGGGGGGATAGAGCATGTTGCGGCCTGTCGAGGGGTCGACAGAGATATATTCGTCGTGTTTCTCGGAGTCAAAGCGCCCGAAACCGGGTATGGCGACGGAGTCGAGGCCGGCAGCGATATCGCCGATGACTTTAGTCAGACAATCGGCGAGATTTTCGGTCTGACTGATATTTCTGCCTGTCTGCCGGGCAAGTCCGGCTATGAATGTATTGTTATCCATTGTTGCAATTAATCCTGATTATATCTGAAAAACGCGTTGAATAGAGTCTCGAGGGATTCTCGCGACGCGTGAAATTATCGAGCGGAGAGTAGGCGGCTGTGTGGACGGTGTCGTGGGAAAGCGAGCAGCGGTTGATGCTGTCGACCACTTTCATCAGACGATTGCGCTTGTCGCGGTCGGCGGGGTTGCTGAAAAGCGATTGCTGAATGTGGTCGCCGTCAACAAGTTCGTCAATCATCAGACCTGCACGTTTGTAGCCGAAGCCGCGGCGGAAGACCGAACGGAGCGCGTCGACGGCGTATTGGGTAATGGCCATGGTGTCGGCAGTCGGTTCGTGAGGTGTGCGGTGTGCGGTATTATAATACTGCGGCAGGTCGGGCCTGAATGAGTCGGTGTGGACGAAAACCGACAATGAAGCTGCGCTGAGATGCCGTTCGCGCAGCTTGCGGCCGATGATGTTTGCGAACGCCGCCACGGCAGTCGATAAATCGTCGAATTCGGTAATGGCTTTGCCGAACGAACGGGAACACATCATCTGTTTCTGCGGAGTGTCTTCGTTGTCGATATCGATGCAACTGATGTCGTTAAGCTCGTTCCACATCTTCAGACCTGAGATGTTCATGATCTGAACGATGTTGTCTTTTGTAAGGTCGGCCAACTGGAGGGCCGTAGTTATGCCATAGTCGGCAAGACGACGGGAAAGGCGGCGTCCGATGCCCCAAACGTCGCGGACATCGGTCATCGACAGTGCCTTGCGTCGTTTTTCTTCTGTGTCGATGATACAGCAGCCGTGATAAGCCGAATATTTTTTAGCGAAACGTGACGCTACTTTGGCAAGAGTCCGGGTGTGGGCCAGCCCGAGCGAGGTGGGAATGCCGGTGGCGCGGCGCACACGGCGAACGATGTCTGTCCCGAGAATGTGAAGATTTTTGTCGGTGTCGTCTTCAATGGTCAGGAAGGCTTCGTCGATGGAATAGATTTCGATGTCGGGTATGATGGAGCCGATTATGGCCATCACACGCGATGACATGTCGCCGTAGAGTTTGTGGTTGCCCGAAATGGTTTCGATGTCGTGAAGCCTGCAGAGGTCTTTAATCTTGAAAAAAGGCGCACCACGTTTGATGCCCAGCGCCTTGGCTTCGTTTGACAAAGCAACCGCACATCCGTCGTTGTTGCTGAACACGATGACCGGCTTGTTGCGCAAAGCGGGGTTGAAAACCCTTTCGCACGACACAAAAAAATTGTTGCAGTCAATCAGTCCGAACATGTTGATTTCACTGACGGCGTTTTTTGCGCGGACGGTGATTCTGCTTGATGGTATAGGTGACGACGCCCCAGATTTCGAATCGTTTGTTGGGAGTGACCAGTATGGGGTCGAAAGCTTCGTTGGATGGAATCAGCCAGATGCGTTCGCGTTCGAGCTTTATGCGCTTGAGAGTGAACTCGCCGTCGACACAGCACACCGCAAGATCGCCGTCGGCCGGCTCAAGCGAGCGGTCGATGACAAGTATGTCGCCGCCTTCGATGCCTTCGTCAATCATAGAGTCACCTTCGACCCGGCCATAGAAGGTTGCGGCGGGATGGCGCACTATCTCGCGGTTAAGGTCGATCGACTCGTTGATGTAATCCTGAGCGGGCGAAGGAAATCCGGCCTGAATGCCGTTGTCGGCATAAGGCAGCGCCAACGAGCTTGACACGTCGGCGCTGAAAATGTCGATATGGGTGCGAACGGTCTGTCCGGAGGAGGAGCCCATAAATAATCAAAAAGTAAATTAATAGTTACGGGCGATAATCACGCGGCGAGCCGAGGGCTTGCCGGTAACCATACATACACCCGGAGTGTCGTCGCCGTCGAGGGGAATACAGCGGATAGTGGCTTTTGTTTCCTCTTTAATGCGCTCTTCAGTTTCGGTAGTTCCGTCCCAGTGGCAGAGGAAGAAGCCGCCGTCCTCGATGCGTTCTTTGAATTCGTCGTATGAGTCGCAGACGTAGGTCTTGGACTGACGCATCTTGAGGGCTTTCTGATAGATGTTTTTCTGAATGTCCTCGAGCAGAGTGTTGACCTGGTCGGCAATGCCGGCGAGGGGCAGAATTTCTTTTTCGAGAGTATCGCGACGCATCAGTTCGACAGTGCCGTTTTCGATGTCGCGAGCGCCGATAGCCAGACGGACGGGCACACCTTTGAGCTCGTAGTCGGCAAATTTGAAGCCGGGACGCTTGTTGTCGGCGTCGTCATATTTGACGCTGATGCCGAGTTCGCGCAGGCGTTCGATGATTGGGAGCACTTTGTCGGTAATAGCGGCAAGCTGTTCGGCGTTTTTCGAGATGGGTATGATGACAACCTGAATTGGGGCGAGATGGGGCGGAAGCACAAGGCCGTTGTCGTCGGAGTGGGTCATGATAAGAGCACCCATCAGGCGGGTCGAAACTCCCCATGAGTTGGCCCATACATATTCGGGCTTGTTGTCTTTGTTGACGAAGGTCACATCGAAAGCCTTAGCGAAGTTCTGGCCGAGGTTGTGGGATGTGCCCGACTGCAAGGCCTTGCCGTCCTGCATCATGGCTTCGATGGTGTAGGTGTTGAGCGCACCGGCGAAACGTTCGTTGGCGCTCTTTACGCCTTTGATGACCGGCATAGCCATGTATTTTTCGGCGAATTCGGCATAGAGATTAATCATCTGCACTGTGCGTGCCTCGGATTCTTCGGCTGTGGCATGTGCGCAGTGGCCTTCCTGCCAGAGGAATTCGGATGTGCGGAGGAACATGCGTGTGCGCATTTCCCATCTCATCACGTTGGCCCACTGGTTGCAGAGGATAGGCAGGTCGCGATAGCTGTGAATCCAGTTTTTGTATGTGCCCCAGATGATGGTTTCGGAAGTGGGTCGCACGATGAGCTCTTCTTCAAGACGGGCATCGGGATCGACAATAACGCCGCTTCCGTTGGGGTCGTTTTTGAGGCGGTAGTGTGTCAATACGGCACACACTTTAGCAAAACCTTAGACGTGTTCGGCCTCACGGCAAAGAAATGATTTCGGAATGAGCAAGGGGAAGTAAGCGTTCTGAACACCTGTTTCTTTGAACATACGGTCGAGAGTCTGCTGCATTTTTTCCCAGATAGCGTAGCCGTAAGGCTTGATAACCATACAGCCGCGCACTGCTGACTGCTCTGCGAGGTCGGCTTTGACGACAAGCTCGTTGTACCACTGTGAATAATTGTCCTTGCGTTTTGTAAGGCCTTTAAGTTCGATTGCCATATCGTTAGAGGTTTATTGTTTCTTTTAATAATGAGTGCAAAATTACAAATTTCTTTCCACCTCGCAAAATCATAGTTCAGGTCATAATCTGACATCGACAGACTTCCCGCAACGGATTTTGAACTGTTGCTTTCGGCCGTTGTGATTGTCGACTGTCACGAGCAGCCGGTCGGCAGAGATGCGTCTGACAAGAATGTCGAAGTCTGCGCCGAATGCGCGGATGTGGCGCAGCTCGGCAAAATCCCAGTCGACCGGAAGTGATGGCTTGAGGCTGAAACTGTGCATTCCGGTCGGTCTTATGCCGAACAGACCTTCGGTGATGACGCGGCAATAGAGCCCGCTTTCGGCCGACAGATGTCGCTGGCTGCCTTCAGGCCATGCTTCGACAGGATAGGGCACATGGTCGCCCAAGAGACGTCGGTGTGAGAATGCCGAAAGACGTGGCATAGCTTCGTCGGCAAAGCCTGCATACAGCACTCCGCGGAGGGTGTATAAGGTAGCGCGATCCCAGAACACGGGGTAGCCCTGACTGGTAAGAACACCGTCGTCGGTGTACATTTCGGGGCTGAATAGCGCTTTTGCGGTCTGTTGGGCACGGTCGTCGATACCCATGACAAGAGGTATGCAAATCCATGAGCGCAGTATGTCGTTGCCTTCGTAGTAGCGGTAGGTGTCATAGCCCATGATGTTTGCGCCGAAATGTCGGTCGATGGCGCGGCGCATATCCTGTGCCTGACGGAGATATGTTTTGGAAACATCGTCTTTCTTGCCGATTTCGCGTGTGAGCGCGGCTGCGGAGATAAGAGCGTCATAGTAAAGCGAGGATGTGCAGAGGTTTGCATCTCCGGCCGGGAAACGTCGCTCGAGCTCGTCGCAGTCAGACTTGACAACGCCGTTTTCGTCGAGATTGCGGCGGCAATATTCGAGACACCATTCGATAAGAGGCCAGAGTTCTTCGGCCTCGGCGCGGTCGGCTCTTGCGAGAGCATATCGCGAAGCGCCGTAGGCAAGCATGGCCGCATCGCCACGGTCGCCTGCACCGTTCCAAAAACCGTCGCCTTCGGCAATGATTGAACTCGGTATGGGCTTGTAATCATCGTTGATATAACGCGCAAAATGGCGGAAGCAGTTGAGTGCGGATTCGTTGCCTACTTCGTAACCGAGGAAGGGGAAGAAGGGATTGATATATTCTGCCTGGTCGTTGCACCATAAGGCGGCATAGTAGCTTTCGCCTCCGGGAGCGTGCATATATCCGCCTTTTGTTTTGAAGATGCTTTCAGCCCCGCGGATTTTGGCGTAACGGAATTCGGTGTCGATGACGTCGTTGGGAGTGTTGAGTATCAGGTTGCTGTCGAGGATGGCGATGAGGGCTTTGCGCGCTGCAAGTTCGTCGTCGGCGTTCAGCGTCAGTTTGTGGCCGCCATCGGCCGGGTAGGCCTGTATGACAAGTGCGAAATTCGCTTCTTCGCCCGGACGGAGTTTGATGACTCCCGCGCCTTCGATATCGGCTCTGACTATATATGAGCCCTGCACGCCTGCATCGGGGTCGGTCGTGTAGCTCTGGCTGACTTCGGGAACAAGTATAGTGGCCGCTGCGTCGCCGTTATTGCGCAGGGTGTATAACTCAATCATTGCCGGATATTCTGTTGTCGGGAATATCTGTCGGCTCAATTCGATTTTTTGATCTTTGAAGTCTGAAATCACATTCATCGCGCCGTTGATTTCGACCGTGCGGCAAACCGGAGTGGCGGGTTTGCCATTGATCCGGAGCATCGATGCAAGGTCGAGATTGTTTTTGAGCATCAGACTCGCATGTGTGTTGTTCGGAATGGTGCGCAACATCGGGAATACGAGCGACCGTTCGAGATTGAATATCGAATTGCTGTCGATGTCCCAGTAGAGAACGACCGACATCATCTTGCCGCTCATCTCGACATGGTCGGCATGCGGTTTGGATGAATCAGCGACTGTCATGCTGATAACATTACTGTCGGGCAGGATTTTCCATCGCGTAGCCGCATCGGCATGGAGAGCCAAAAGTGCGCCGATGACGCAGAATATGAGTTTTTTCATAAGGCGGAATAAATAATTACTTGCAAAGATAATCATTTAGTTACCATTGCACAAAATTCTGACTTATGACGTATGTCTGCGAGGCTTTAGAAACCGAGCTTGCTGATTTTGCGGAGCATGGGCTCGTTTATAATCTTGATTCGACGTCCGTCGACAATGATTATTTTTTCAGAGACAAAGGTCGAAAGTGTGCGGATGGCATTCGAGGTCGTCATGTTGGAGAGGCTGGCGAGATCCTCGCGCGACATATAAATTTTCAGCGTAGCATTGTCATCCTCATAGCCGTAGTGGTCGCGGAGCACTATCAGAGCTTCAGCCAGACGTCCGCGGATGTGTTTTTGTGTGAGTGTTACTATGCGTGTGTCTGCGCCGCCAAGATTGCGCGAAAGTTCCTGGATGAAGAACAAGGCAATGTTGTTGTTTTTCTTAATGAGTTCATCTACAAGAGTAAGAGGCAGTGAGCCGATGGTCGACGGTTCGATAGCCATGGCGCTCGACACATAATGTTCCTGCGCGAAGTGAGCACGATGTCCGAAATACTGCACAGGGCGCATAAGACGTAGAATCTGCACACGGCCGCCGACACCTTCTTTGACCTTTTTGACCTTGCCTTTTAAAAGACACCAAAGAAATTCCGGTTCGTCGCCCTCAATATATATGTATTGATTCTTTTTGAAATTATGCACAACAAAGTTGTCGACGACCAGACGCTTTTCATCACTGTCAAGCACCGACCATATGTCTGACATATCTTCGTTTATTACTTTTTCGAGAGCAGCTTTTATCATTGGAATAAACTAAAATCTATTTAATCGTACAAAATTATATAATTTTGTTTTAGAAACGAGTTATTTAGTGTTTTTTATTATTTGTTTACAATTGGCGTTTTTTAAGAAAAAAATTTGATTAATATTGTCGCTGCAAATTAAGCGAAAAAAGTTCGGTCGCATTTTTTGAAGTCAGTTCGGCTACATTGTCGACGCTCATTCCCGAAGCTTGGGCTATGAATTCGGCGATATATGGCAGATAACTGCTTTCATTGCGTTTGCCTCGTTTGGGAACAGGTGCGAGATATGGCGAATCCGTCTCGATGACTGTCCGGTCGATGCCGATTGCAGGCAGTGTGTCCTTGAGCTTTGAATTTTTGAATGTCACTATGCCGTTGATGCCGAAATAGAAGTCGCCGACGCAACGGATTGCATCGACGTCTTCCGTTGTGCCGCCGAAACTGTGAAAAACACCTTTAACTCCTTTGACTCCCTGCAACACTTCGAGTGCCTGACTGAGACCGTCGCGACAATGGATAATCAGCGGAAGACCTTTGTTGACGGCTTTCAGAGCCTGCAGCTCAAATGCCTGCATCTGAGCTTCTTCATAGCTTTTGTCCCAATATAAGTCTATACCGACCTCGCCGATGGCCACATAAGGGCGACCGCAGTCGGCATGCTCAAGAATTTCCGCGAGTCTGTCGCGCCAGCCGTCGCCGATTTCAGTCGGATGCAGTCCCATGGCCACGGATATATTGTCGGGATAAATGTCGGCGAGACGCTCCATAGGCTCGACCGTCGCATTGTCGACATTCGGGAATATCATATGAGCCACGCCGGCGTCTATAGCCCGCTCTACTGCTTTACGTCCGCTGTCTCCGTCAGCTTCGAAGTCGGGCAGATAGAGATGGGTGTGAGTGTCAATAAGCCGCATTATCAATGAGTTCTGTCAATCGATTTGACAGCAAGCGAAGTAAAATACTGACGTGCATCATCGTCAAGTTTGACTGCATCGAGGGCGCTCACTGCGCGACGGGCATAGTCGGCTATCAGGCTGTGGCAGCGTTCGTCGAGTTTGAGGCGGTCGTAGACAGCGCGTACCTGACTGACGCGTTCTTCGTCGTCCAGATCCTCGGCGAGGATGTCGCAGAGTTCCTGACGCAGTTCGGTCATGGCGTTGATCAGCAACCAGGTCTTTTTACCGTTTATAATGTCGCCACCGATCTGCTTGCCGAATACCAGCGGGTCGCCGTAGGTGTCGAGCCAGTCGTCGCGCAGCTGGAAGGCAAGACCGAGGTTGACGCCGTAGTCATAGAATGCCTGAGCCGTCTGTTGCGACGCGCCTGCTATTATCGCTCCGGTGCGGCATGCGCAGCCGAGAAGAACCGATGTCTTGAGCCTAATCATCTCCATATATTCCTTGACAGTGACATCGTTGCGGTTTTCGAAGTCCATGTCCATCTGCTGGCCTTCATAGATTTCCATTGCCGTTTTGTTGAACAGGTCAAGAACTTCAGGCATGACTTCTGCCGGAGCTTTGGCTATCATCATTGTGGCGAGAGTGAGCATGGCGTCGCCCGAGAGTATGGCGGTGTTGTCATCCCAGCGCTTGTGGACGGTCAGCTGACCGCGGCGCAAATCCGCGCGGTCCATGACATCGTCGTGAAGCAATGTGAAGTTGTGATAGACTTCAATACCGGTTGCGGCGTCGATAACTTTTGACACTTCGCCTCCGAGGGCGCTGCATGTGGCGACAGCCAGCATCGGGCGCAGGCGTTTGCCGCCGCTTTCGAGAGTGTAAGCTATCGGTTGATAGAGTCTTGCCGGTTCGGCGGGATAGGGGATGGATGCAACTGCATCTGAAACAAGATCGGAAATCTTCTCAGGGGTCAGCATATATTTATTTATGTGTAAATAATTTTCTTATCCGGCAAAGTTAAGCAAATTTGATGTAAAATCGACAATATTCGCTAATTTTGCAGAACGCAATGAAATGAATATGGAAAATCTGCCACAAGACCCTTATATACTCCTCAGCTATATAAACACCAAGTTGCGCGACGATTATGACTCGCTCGACCGGCTGTGTGCCGACCTCGATGTCGACCGTGCGGCGCTTGAGGACAAACTTCGTCAGGCCGGCTTCGAGTACTCAGAGAAAAACAATAAATTCTTTTAAATGGAAGACTATCTTGCCAAACTGAACGACCCTCAGCGCGAGGCTGTCGAATATCTCGACGGGCCTGAGCTTGTCATTGCCGGCGCAGGTTCGGGCAAGACACGAGTGCTTACCTACAAAATCGTCCATCTGCTCGCCCACGGCTATGATCCGTGGCGCATTCTCGCGTTGACCTTTACAAACAAGGCCGCACGAGAGATGCGGGGTCGCATAGAGACTCTAGTAGGCACACAGACTGCATCGCGTCTGTGGATGGGCACTTTTCACTCCATTTTTTCGAGAATACTCCACATCAACGCCGAGCGCATTGGTTTCAAATCCAATTTTACAATCTACGACTCCGCCGATTCAAAATCGCTCGTCAAGAGCATCATCAAGAGCATGGACCTTGACGATAAAGTCTATAAAAGCACAACTGTGCTCAACTCCATATCATGGGCCAAGAATGCGCTTGTCTCTCCCGAAAGCTATGCCGCCGACCGCGAGCTCGTCGAAAGTGACCGCCGTGCCCGTCGACCGTTGACTGCCGAGATCTACCGCGCATATGTCAACCGTTGCCGTGTGGCCGGTGCTATGGACTTCGACGATTTGCTTTATTACACAAATCTGCTCTTTACCGAAAATCCCGATGTGTTGCGACATTACAGGGAATTTTTCCGCTATGTGCTTGTCGACGAGTATCAGGACACCAACTTTGCCCAGCACCGCATAATCCGTCTTCTGACGCAGGAGAGCGGCACACTCTGTGTGGTCGGCGACGACGCGCAGAGCATCTATTCTTTTCGCGGCGCCAATATCCGCAACATCCTCGAACTCAAGCGCGAATATCCGAATCTGGCTGTCATTAAGCTCGAACAGAACTACCGTTCGACTCAGAACATAATAAACGCAGCCAACACACTCATAGCTAAAAACTCGCAGCAGATACGCAAGGAAGTGTTCTCGCGCAACGACATCGGAGAGCGTATCGAAGTTGTCAAAAGCTACAGCGATTTTGAGGAAGGATATCTCGTGGCCAACCGCATCTCGCAAGTGAAAATGCGCGGGACTGAAGGCTACGACGAATTTGCCATTCTTTACCGCACAAACGCGCAGTCGCGTATCCTTGAGGAGTCGCTGCGCAAACGCAACATACCTTACCGCATATACGGAGGTCTGTCATTCTATCAGCGTAAGGAAATCAAGGACGCCGTCGCTTATATGCGACTGGCTGTCAATCGCGACGATGACGAGGCTATCCGTCGTGTTATTAATATTCCCGCCCGCGGCATAGGCGAAACGACCGTGCGCAAGCTCTCTGATGCGGCCACTGCAAATGGCGTCAGCATCGGAGCTGTTCTTGCCGACCCGGGCCGATATTCGCTTGAGGTCAATCGTGGCACTATGGCCAAACTTGCCGCCTTCAGTGCGTTGGTCGACAGTTTTGGCGCTCTTGCGGCCCAAGGGCTGAATGCTGACGAAATGACACGTCGCATAATTTCCGACACAGGTCTGCTGTCGATGTATATTTCAGATACTACGCCTGAAAGCGTCTCGAAGCAGGAAAATCTTCAGGAACTGATGAACGCCGCCAGAAGCTTTGTCGCCGACAAAACCGAGCAGGGCGACAGCGAACATGTGACCCTCGGCGATTTCCTCAGTGAAGTCTCTTTGGCTACAGACCAGGACAGCGATGACGATACGGCCGAGCAGAGAGTGACACTGATGACTATCCACGCGGCCAAGGGCCTTGAGTTTGCCAACGTTTTCATTGTCGGAGTCGAAGAGGAGCTGTTGCCGTCCTTGATGAGCATGGGCTCGGCTCAGGAAATAGAGGAAGAGCGACGCTTGCTCTATGTCGCGATTACCCGTGCCAAGAAATTCTGTATGTTGAGCTATGCTGCATCGCGTTTTCACAACGGCCAGACCAAGACTTGCCGTCCGTCGCGTTTCATAGCGGATATCGACCGGCGCTATCTCCGGGCTGAATCCGGTTCGGATATTGCTGCAGCGTCTACGGCGTCGCCCGACTTCAGCCGTATTAACCGCTTCGAACCTTTGCGCCGGCCTGCGACGCCGAAAGCAAGTGTGGAAGCTCAGCAGCATTTTGCCGCGCCGACTGTGGCGAGTGGGTCAAACCTGCCGACGGGAGAATTCACGACTCATCCGTCTGACGAACTTAGCGTCGGCATGCAGATTGAGCATCAGCGTTTCGGCATAGGCAAGATTGTCGACATAGACCGCTCGCAACCCGACCATAAAATCATTGTCGATTTCAGCAATGTGCAGCGGCGCACACTCTTGTTGAAATTCGCCCGTTTCAAGATTAAATAATAGAGAAAAGATGAAAGTTAACGAGCTGCCGACTCCATTCTATATAATATATGAGAATCGCATAGAGCGCAATCTCCGCCTTATCGACGACGTAAGCCGCAGGGCCGGAGTCAAGATCATCATGGCGTTCAAAGCCAATGCGGTGTGGAAGACATTCCCCATTGTCGCAAGACACTGCAAGTCGTTTACCGCAAGCTCGCTCAACGAATTGCGTCTCGGTCTTGAATATCTCGGCCACGATGCTCACAGCTACTGTCCGGCCTACACCGATCAAACCATCGGACAATATCTTGAAGGCAGTACTCATCTGACATTCAACTCGCTCAATCAGTGGGACCGTTTTTCTGACCGCCTTGCCGATTATAACCGCCGGCATCCCGACAGTCGAGTTTCGCCGGGACTCAGGGTCAATCCTAAATGCTCGGTAATCGAAACTGACCTTTACAATCCAGCTATGCCCGGTTCGCGCTTCGGTGTCGGTGCTGAGGAATTGACGCGACTTCCCGACGGCATAGAAGGTCTTCATTTCCATGCGCTTTGTGAATCCACAAGCTACGACCTTGAAAAGGTGCTTGCAGCGTTTGAACAAGGCTTCGGCCATTTGCTCGGCTCGCTCAAATGGGTCAACATGGGAGGCGGTCATCTGATGACCCGCGAAGGCTATGACTGCGACCATCTCGTCAGCCTGCTCAGCGACTTCCGCAAACGTCATCCTAATATTGAAGTTATACTTGAACCGGGCAGTGCATTTATGTGGCGTACAGGCGATTTGATTACATCCGTGGTCGACGTTGTCGAGAACGACGGCATACAGACGGCCATTGTCGACGTATCGTTTGCATGTCATATGCCCGACACTCTCGAAATGCCATACAAACCCGCTATAACTGAGAGCGTTCAGCCCGACGACAGGCACCATGCCTACCGTCTCGGCGGCAATTCATGTCTGAGCGGCGATTTTATGGGCGACTGGTATTTCCCCGCTCCGCTCAAAATCGGCGATCGCCTGACGCTTGAAGACATGAACCACTATACGACCGTCAAGACGACGATGTTCAATGGCATTTCACATCCGGCAATCGTACTTGCCTCGTCTGAGGACGCCGATGACTGCCGTGTGCTGCGAAGTTTTGATTATGAAGATTATAAAAACCGCATGTGCTGACACTATGGCTGATAATCCGCGTTATTCGATAATCATTCCTGTTTACAACCGCCCCGACGAGGTAAACGATTTGCTTGAGAGTCTGTTGTCGCAGACCTGTCGCAACTTCGAAGTGATAATTGTCGAGGACGGCTCGACCATAACCTGCAGAGAGGTCGTCGATTCGGCTGTAAGGCAAGGTCTTGACTGCAAATATTTCTTCAAATCGAACGAGGGTCGTTCGATAGCGCGAAACTATGGCATGGAACATGCCTCAGGCGACTATTTCGTTTTTTTCGATTCAGATTGTGTTATACCGCCTGCATATTTCGAAACAATTGACAATGAGCTGGCTAAACGTCCGCTCGATTGTTATGGAGGGCCCGATGCCGCTCACAGTTCTTTCAGCGACACTCAGAAAGCGATCAACTATTCGATGACTTCGTTCATGACTACGGGAGGCATTCGCGGCGGCAAGCATAGTCTGGAAAAGTTTGTACCACGCACATTCAACATGGGCTATTCACGCCGTGTCTACGACAGTGTAGGAGGTTTTCGCGAAATGTTTTCCGAGGACATCGACATGAGTACACGCATCTGCCGGGCAGGCTTTTCGATAGGCCTTATCCGTGAGGCGCCGGTATGGCATAAACGCCGTGTCGACTTCCGCAAATTTCTCCGTCAGGTCTATGTTTTCGGCATGTCGAGAGTGACGCTGAAGCTCTTATATCCTGATTCGCTCAAGCTTGTACATCTCCTTCCGGCCGCATTCGTCCTCGGTTGCGCATTGCTTGTGGCTCTGTCGATTGTCGTTTCGCCATGGTTTCTCTTGCCGCTCGGTTTGTATTTCCTTGCGGTATTTGTCGGGGCTTTGGTTTCTGTCCGCAGTTTGAAAATTGCCATGCTTGCCGTACCCTCGGCGGCAATTCAGCTCGGCGGCTACGGCTGTGGCTTCATAAAGGCATATGTGACTAAAATATTATTGCGCCGCGGACGCGATGTCGAAGAGGAAATTTTAATTCGTAAAGGAAAATGAGCAATAACGGCGACACAGTTTCAAACCAGTCTGATATCCTTGTCCGTGACCGTCTGATTCGCGAGATGGAGAGTGGCGAGCGTCCGCGCGAAAAGGCCATGAAGCATGGAATTAAGAGTCTGTCCGACATAGAGTTGATGGCTATTATTTTCAGTACCGGTTTAAAAGGAAAATCCGTTATTGAACTAAGCCGTGAAATCCTCGCAGACAATCGCAACCATCTTTCAAAGGTGGCGAGGCTGAGTGTCGGCGACATGCTCAGACGTTACAAAGGCATCGGTCCGGCTAAGGCTCTGACATTGCTCGCGGCTCTCGAACTCGGTTCGCGATCGGCGGCTGATGCGGCAAAGATTGACCAACCGGCTGTGACATCATCTGAAATCGCGTATCAGATAATGAAACATCATCTCGAATATCTCGACCATGAGGAATTTTGGATTTTGCTGATGTCTCAGGCCGGGAAACCTTTGCGTGAGGTCAAAATCGGGCAGGGTGGTGTGTCCGGAACTGTGGCCGATGTCAAACTGATTATGCGGGCTGCAATCGAATGCCTTGCTTCATCGATGATTGTTTTTCACAATCACCCTTCCGGCACTCTGCGCCCAAGTACTCAGGACGATGCGCTGACGCGTAAGATTGTCGAAGCGGGCAAACTCATCGACGTTTCTGTGCGCGACCATATTATAGTCACGGATTCTTCATATTATTCCTACAACGACAACAACCGAATGCCCTGATTATCAGGCTTCAACCGCTACTGCAAACAGCGATAGCAATTTATTGACAGTCAATTCGTTAAAATTGCCGATGACCATATCCGACAGACGGGCCACGCCTTCGCGCGGATTGGTCGTGGTCAGACCTATGACTTTAGCACCCGAGCGCCGGCCGGCCTCAAGGCCTGAATAGGAATCTTCAAACACGAAGCAGTCCTCAGGGTGGCAGTTCAGACTTTCAGCCGCAAGAAGATAGCCCTGCGGATCGGGCTTCGACCTGCTTACGCGGCTGTCGGTAATAACGACATCGAAATAATCTTTAAAGCCGGGATTTTGAGCGAACAGCTTTGCAAGTTTGTCATCGTTGCTGCTTGTGACTATGGCGCACGGTATACCTTCTTCCTTTAGTTGCTCAAGAAATTCATATACTCCGTCGAATATCACATAGCGCATCTGCGCCTCGTGCTCCTCAAGCTTGGCGATGACTTTGCGACGGACTTCGTCGTCGGTGTAGTATGTGAGAATTTTTTTCAATGTGCTGCCCTTGATAAAGGCGGCGAAGTCATTGATGCCGGTCGGATATATTTTCTCGATATTGTCCCAGAACGTATAATATATGCCTTCGGTGTCGACAAGGACTCCGTCAAGGTCGAACAAAGCTGCGTGTCGGCTCATATTTCAGTGCTAAATTTTATGCAAAATTAATACAGTTATACAAATTAAGTGTTATCAAAAGAGCTAATTTTGCAATGTTAAATAAAGATAGTTAGATAATTTCATGGCAAACAACACAGTATCAGCTTCTTCGCCTGTCTCGCTTGGTTCGTCGTCAATCGGCAAGTTGCTGGTAAAGTATTCGTTGCCGGCAATTGTCGCCAGTCTTGCCACTTCGCTCTACAACATTGTCGACAGCATTTTCATCGGCCGTGGTGTAGGCCCGATGGCAATTTCAGGGCTTGCTATCACTTTCCCGCTGATGAACCTCGTGATTGCGTTCTGCACTCTCATTGCAGTCGGCGGTGCGACTGTCAGCTCGATTTTTCTCGGTCAGAAAAACATCCGGCGTGCTACCGATGTAGTCAACAATGTGATGCTGCTCTGCGTCATACACGCTGTAGTCTTCGGCGGACTGACCTTAATTTTCCTCGACGATATTCTGTTGTTCTTTGGCGCAACTGCCGAAACCATTCCATACGCCCGCGAATTCATGCGGGTAATACTCTACGGCACACCCTTCGGCTATGTTTTCATCGGACTCAACAACCTGATGAGAGCGACCGGCTATCCTGAGAAAGCGATGGTCTCGGCTTTGCTCTCGGTCGGAGTCAACATCGTCCTCGCTCCAATATTTATCTTTGTTTTTGACTGGGGCATCGCAGGCGCGGCATGGGCAACAGTCGCCGGGCAGTTTTCGGCCTTCCTGTGGGTGCTGAGACATTTTCTTTCAAAGAAAAGCTATGTCCATTTCGAGCCGCGCGACAATTATTTGTCGCCGTCACTGCTCAAGCGCATCTACTCTATCGGTCTGTCGCCGTTTCTGATGAACTGCTGCGCATGTCTTGTTGTAGTCTTTCTCAACAAAGCGCTGCTTAGCTCGGCCGGCGACATGGGCAACATCGCAGTCGGAGCTTACGGCATCATCAACCGCACGACCATGTTTTTCGTCATGATTGTTTTCGGTGTCACTCAGGGCATGCAGCCTATACTCGGCTTCAACTTCGGCGCAGGCAACTGGGATCGTGTCAAGTCAACTCTTTACAAAGGTTTTTGGATTGGAACAGCGATTACAGCCATAGGCTCTGCGCTGACCGAAATTATGCCCGACGTAGTTTCATCGATGTTCACTACCGATGAAAACATGATCGAAATTGCGCGTATCGGATTCCGAATCTACTTTATAAGCTATACCCTTGTCGGCGGCCAGATTGTCATCCAGAACTATTTCCAGTCTATCGGCAAACCAAAACTATCGATATTCCTGTCACTTACCCGTCAGCTGATTTTCCTGCTCCCGCTGCTTTGGATTTTGCCTGAGTATTGGGGCGTCGACGGCGTGTGGGCAAGTATGGCCGGCAGCGACATCCTGGCGTTTGTTCTTGCTTTCATGACGATGATTGTGACAACTCGCCGCTACAACAAACGATTTAGCACTCTGAAACATGCTTAAAGAAATATCATTACGGCTTACGCCCGAGATTGCATACGAGCCTGAGCGCCTTGCCGACAATGTGGCTCACGAACTGAAAGTCGACCGCCGACGGATTGTCCGTCTCGACATGTTGCGCCGTTCGATTGATGCCCGTCAGCGTCAGGTTTACGTCAATCTGACTCTCCGTGTTCACATTGATGCTGTCGACAACAGCGTTGTTGACTTTGTCAGACCTGTTTACGGCGATGTTTCAGCTGCGCCTCAGGTTGTGATTGTAGGTGCCGGACCGGCCGGACTTTTCGCGGCTCTGAGGCTTATAGAGTGCGGCTTACGTCCGCTTGTGCTCGAACGCGGCAAGGATGTCGACAGCCGCCGGCGTGACTTGGCGAAAATCAGTCGCGATCAAGTCATTGACCCAGAGTCGCATTATTGTTTTGGCGAGGGTGGGGCAGGTGCTTATTCTGATGGGAAGCTCTACACCCGCAGTAAAAAACGCGGACCTGTCGACAAAGTCCTTCAGACCTTCGTAGCTCATGGCGCAAAACCTGAAATTCTTGCCGACGCACACCCTCATATCGGCACAGATTGTCTTCCCTCGGTTATCAAGGCCATGCGCGAAACCATCATCGCTTCGGGCGGACGTGTGATGTTCGGCACAAAAGTCACATCGCTCAAACTCCGTGACAGACATGTGCAAGGCGTCGTCACTGCCGACGGCTCGGAATATGACGGCCCTGTAATTCTCGCAACGGGTCACTCTGCGCGCGATGTTTACCGGATGCTTGACACACTTGGAGCTACGATGACTCCGAAAGGCATTGCCGTCGGTGTCCGTCTCGAGCATCCTCAGAAAGTGATTGACCGCATACAGTACCACAGTCGTGCGGGACGCGGCAAATATCTCCCGGCTGCCGAATATTCGATGCTTACGCGCGTCGGCGATCGGGCTGTATATTCATTCTGTATGTGTCCCGGCGGTTTTATCATCCCGGCTGCCAGCGATGCCGGCCAACTGGTCGTCAACGGCATGTCGCCGTCTAACCGCGGCACTCAGTGGGCCAACTCCGGCATGGTCGTCGAAATTCTGCCTGAAGACCTGCCGCAATATGACGAATACGGACAGCTGAAGATGATGCATTTTCAGCAGGACGTGGAGCGACGATTTTTCGAGGCTGCCAACGGCACTCAGCATGCTCCGGCCCAACGGATGACCGATTTCGTAAATTCTCGTCTGTCGCAGTCGCTTCCCCGCAGCTCCTATGCTCCGGGAGTGTTCAGCGCACGCATCGACCGGCTACTGCCCGATTTCATCGCAACCCGTCTGCAGGAAGGTTTCAGAGAATTTGGCCGTAAATCTCGCGGTTTTCTCTGCGATGAGGCTATTTTGGTCGGAGACGAGACGCGCACTTCAGCTCCCGTGCAGATTACCCGCGACCGCGAAAGTTTAAGCCACGTCGACTTTGCCGGACTTTATCCCTGCGGCGAAGGAGCAGGCTATGCCGGTGGCATCGTCTCGGCCGCGATCGACGGCATCCGATGTGCCGATGCTGTCGCCGACTATCTTAATATTTCGAATCAACAGCCCTGACTATATGAGCAAGATAAAAAACATTGTTTTTGACTTTGGCGGCGTACTTATCGACTGGAATCCTCACTATCTCTATCGCGACTATTTCAAAGATGAGAAAGAGATGGACTACTTTCTCGAAAACATATGCACACAGACCTGGAACACCGAGCAGGACCGTGGCCGTTCATTCGACGAAGCTGTCAGAATTTTGCAGGAGCAATATCCTGAATACCACGAGGCGATAAGCCTCTACAGAGATGGATGGCAACATATGATCAAGGGCGAAATCAAGAAGGGTGTCGACCTGCTGCGCAGACTGAAATCAGAGGGCTACAAGATTTATGGCCTGACGAACTGGTCAGCTGAAAAAATCGGCATTGCCTACGACATGTTTGATTTCTTTTCGCTCTTTGACGGCATTGTCGTCTCCGGCGAGGAAAAAGTAATCAAACCCGACCGACGGATTTTCGAAATTCTGCTCGCTCGGTATGACCTCAAGGCAGACGAATCGATTTTTATCGACGACAACCTCTTCAACATCAAGGCCGCCGAGAACCTTGGCTTCAATGCCATTTTATGTGACGACTTCGCAAGAGTCAACCGTGAAGTCGACCGACTCCTGCGAAGCTGATAGCCTGATTATCTTTTGTCAGGATTGCCTTCGTAGTAGTTGACAAATGCCTGATTGACAAGTCTTACGCCTCCGGGGGTGGGGTAATCGCCCGAAAAATACCAGTCGCCGGGATGATTTGGTATCGCCCTGTGAAGTCCTTCAATACTTTGATATACTATATCTACCGACGCGTTAATGTTTGCATTGGTAAGCATTTTTGCAATCTGTGCCGAAATCTCGCTGTCGCTAAACGGCTCATATATCGCTTTCACGCAGTTGACTTGCTCTTCTGCCGGTTTCTTCAGATTTTCAAGCGCTCGCTGATAGGTTTCATCGATTATATGACTCCGACCTGATGCCTTCAGAAGTTCGACTGCGGCTTTGAATGCGATAAACTCAGCCATGCGCGACATGTCGATGCCGTAGCAGTCGGGAAAGCGCACCTGCGGCGACGATGACACTACTATTATCCGGCGCGGATGCAGTCTGTCGAGCATTCGCAGAATACTCTGGCGCAGGGTTGTGCCGCGCACAATGCTGTCGTCGATTACGACGAGTGTGTCGACGCCGTTGTTGATGCAGCCATAGGTCACATCGTAGACATGTGCGGCAAGGTCATTGCGCGACTGACCCTCGGCGATAAACGTGCGCAGTTTTATGTCTTTCAGAGCGATTTTTTCGACACGCAGTTTCTGATTCATAATCTCGGCAACCCTTTCCGTGTCGAGCTTGCCCTCGCGGCTCGCTGCGAGTATCCGTTCGGCCTTCTTGCTGTTAAGATATGCTTCGAGCCCCTCGTTCAGCCCCATGAACGCGACTTCAGCCGTGTTGGGAATGAATGCGAATACTGTATTGTCGATATCGTAGTCGACCATGCGCAGAATCTCCGGCGCGAGCTGACGGCCGAGTGCTTTGCGTTCGCGGTAAATGTCCGCGTCGCTGCCGCGCGAGAAGTAGATGCGCTCAAACGAACAGCGTCGGTTGTCGGCAGGCTCGAGAACCTGACTGAGCGAGATGTCGCCGGTTTTCCCGACAATCAGACTTTCGCCCGGCTGCAGCTCTCTGACATCGGTGCGTTTCACATCCATCACAGTCTGAATGACCGGGCGCTCTGACGCAACCACTACTATTTCGTCATCATAATAGTAAAACGCCGGGCGTATGCCATGCCTGTCACGAAGGGCAAACATGTCGCCCGAGCCGGTAGCGCCGCATATCACAAAACCGCCGTCCCATGTCGGAGACGCCGCTTTGAGCACATTGTTGAGCTCGAGATTGTCCTCGATTGTCGTGCTCAGCTGCGGGTCTTCGAGCCTGTCGCGAAACTCGCGATACAGTCTGTGGTTTTCCTTGTCAAGATAGTAACCGAGTTGTTCGAGTATTACTACCGTGTCGCTGTATATGCGCGGATGCTGACCTTTGGCGACGATATTCTGAAATATTTCCTCGACATTGGTCATGTTGAAGTTGCCGCACAGCAGCAGATTGCGCGAACGCCAGTTGTTGCGGCGGAGAAAAGGATGCACATACGAGATGCCGCTGCGGCCTGTTGTGCTGTAGCGCAGATGGCCCATGTAGATGTTGCCTGAAAATGGCGCTTCGTCATATTGCGTTCCCGATGCCTGTCCGCCGACATATGACGCGATTTCATGGTGGATGCGGTCAAAGATAACCGATATCGCGTCCGACCCCATCGCGCGTTCGCGGAACACATACTCATTGCCCGGCGCGACATCAAATTTGACTACACCGACGCCGGCAGCTTCCTGACCTCGGTTATGCTGTTTCTCCATCAGCAGATAGAGCTTGTCGAGACCGTAACTATATGTGCCGTACTTTTCCTTATAATATTGGAGAGGGCGGCGCAGCCTTATCAGGGCCACGCCGCATTCATGTTTAATTTGTTCCATTACCTGAGCTTATCTTATGAAAAGCAGTTCGCGATATTTGGGCAGAGGCCACATCTCATTGTCCACCATCAGCTCGAGCTTGTCGATATGATAGCGTATCTTATCCATCGAAGGCACCACGGTGTCGTGATAAGCTATAGCCTTTTCGCGTTCGTCGCTGATGTTGTTGTTGGCGTAGCGGCGGGCGTCTATCATCTTGTCTGTCTCGGTCTTGATGATACACATATGTTTCGAGATTTTTTCGATGGTGTCGAGGTCGTGGGCGACAATTTCCGCACCTTTTTCTGCATCAAACAGAGTCTTGAGTTTCACTACATTATCGACCAACATCGACTGATAGCGTGTGGCCACGGGGATGACATGGTTGATGGCGAGGTCGCCGAGCACACGCGCCTCGATCTGAATTTTCTTGGTATACATCTCCCACTTTACCTCGTTGCGCGCCTCAAGTTCAATCCGCGAGAAAACGCCCGTGCGTCTGAACATTTCCACCGACGACGGGCTGAGATATGCGTCGAAAATTTTTGGCGCTGAAGTCTCGCAGTCGAGGCCGCGGCGGGCTGCTTCGGCCTTCCATTCGTCGCTGTAGCCGTTGCCGTCGAAGTGTATGGGCTTCGACTCCTCGATCAGACGACGGATTTCCGCGAGCAGGGCGTCTTCGAGTGCTTCGCCCTTGGCGAGACGCGCGTCGACCGACTGGCGGAAACTGTTGAGCTGATCGGCGACTGCTGCGTTCAGAGCTATCATGGCCGATGCGCAGTTGGCCGACGAACCTACCGCACGGAATTCGAAGCGATTGCCTGTGAAGGCGAAAGGCGATGTGCGGTTACGGTCTGTATTGTCGAGCAGAATTTCGGGTATCTGGGCCACGCCGACCGTTACACCCTCTTTGTTCGTCAGGTCTGCGAAGTCTTTGGCCGTGCAGTTCTCGACAAGTTCGAGTATGCCGGCCACTTGCGAGCCTGTAAAAATCGATATGATTGCAGGCGGCGCCTCGTTTGCTCCAAGACGGTGTGCGTTCGACGCCGACATGATTGAAGCCTTCAGCAGGGCGTTGTGACGGTGGACGGCAGCCATGACGTTGACTATAAACGTGATAAACTGAAGATTGTCCTTCGGCGTCTTGCCGGGCGAAAACAGCTGTGTGCCGCTGTCCGTGCCCAAGCTCCAGTTATTGTGCTTGCCCGAACCGTTGATGCCCGCGAAGGGTTTCTCGTGAAGAAGCACACGGAAGTGATGGCGGTTGGCCACTTCTGCCATGACCGACATCAGCAATAGGTTGTGGTCATTGGCCAAATTGGTTTCCTCATAGACCGGCGCAATCTCAAACTGGTTGGGCGCTACCTCGTTATGACGCGTTTTGGCCGGAATGCCGAGCTTGTGGCACTCTATTTCAAGGTCGAGCATAAATGCCTCCACACGCGAGGGTATAGCTCCGAAATAGTGGTCCTCGAGCTGCTGGTTCTTGGCGCTCTCGTGGCCCATCAGCGTGCGGCCTGTCATCAGCAGGTCTGGACGAGCGCTGTAGAGAGACTCATCGACTAAGAAGTATTCCTGCTCCCAGCCGAGATACGATTTGACATGTTTGACATTGGGGTCAAAATAGTTTGCCACGGCCGTTGCCGCGCGGTCGACGCTGTTGAGCGCCCTCAGCAGCGGAGTTTTATATTCGAGCGACTCGCCCGTATATGATATGAATATTGTCGGTATACACAGTGTCTCGCCCATGATGAATGCCGGCGACGAGATATCCCACGCCGAGTAGCCGCGGGCTTCAAACGTATTCCTTATGCCTCCGTTGGGAAAACTCGACGCATCGCCTTCCTGCTGTACCAAAAGTTTGCCTGAAAATTCTTCGACTACGCCGCCCTTGCCGTCGTGTTCGATAAAGGCGTCGTGCTTCTCGGCTGTGCCGTCGGTCAGCGGATGAAACCAGTGGGTGTAGTGTCTTGCGCCGTTGTCGATGGCCCATCGCTTCATGCCTTCTGCTACGCTGTCGGCGATTTCGCGACTTATCGGCTCTTTGTTCTCGATAGCGCTTACCAATGCGTCATAAGTCTTTTTAGGCAGATATTCAAACATTTTCTGATTGTTGAATACAAGCTTGCCGTAATAGACTTCCGGACGCTCGGCCGGGACTTTTACCGGCACGGCTTTCCGATTGAACGCTTCTTCTACAACTTTAAACCTTAGTTTTGACATAATGGGAATAATATTAAGTATATGTTGACTTTTGTCCTATGCCTTTTGCCGTGTGTCGCGCTTCCCATTATTGCCCGAATTGATTTCCTTCAGCGTATCAAAACATAAAATCCCGCAGTGGCAGTTGGTGCTGTGTCAGATGCGCCCTCGTTTAAGGCTTTTTCGTCTGACCGCAGTACTTCTGCTCTATGCAGGACTGGTAAATAATGGTAACGTTTCATTAACACGTCATTATTGATGCCGCAAATTTATGAATAATTACACAAACATGCAATAAATGACGCACTTTTTCTTAGAAAAAATATTATTGCTCGAATTTCGGGCGAATTTCAAGCAATTTGTCAAGCAAACGATATATTTGACAGCATATGTCTATATCGACACGCCCGCCGCTGCTGAGTCGCTTCACTCGGCAAGCTCTTTGCGCAAAAAAGGCGCTGTCGGCGAGTCTGTGGCGGCGATTTGTTCAGGTGTGCCTGTCGCTATAATCTGTCCGCCGTTCTCTCCGCCGCCCGGGCCCATGTCGATGACATAATCCGCCGACTTGACCACATCGAGATTATGCTCGATGACCAACACCGTGTTGCCTTTGTCGACCAATCTGTTGAGTATGCCCAAGAGGGTGTTGATATCCTCGAAATGCAGGCCGGTCGTAGGCTCGTCGAGTATGAAGAGTGTGCGGCCGGTATCCTTCTTTGCGAGTTCGGTCGCGAGTTTCACACGCTGGTTTTCTCCGCCCGAGAGTGTCGACGACGGCTGCCCCAGTTTGATATAGCCTAAGCCTATGTCCTGCAGTACTTTGATTTTCTTGAGAATATTGGGTATTCCGGCAAAGAATTCCACTGCTCGGTTGATGGTCATGTCCAATACATCGGCTATCGACTTGCCCTTGTAGCGCACCTCCAAGGTCTCGCGGTTATAGCGTCGGCCGCCGCACACTTCGCAGGGTATGAGCACATCTGGCAGAAAGTTCATCTCTATCGTCTTGTAGCCGTTGCCCGAACAGGCCTCGCAGCGGCCACCGGCCACATTGAAGGAGAAGCGCCCCGGCTTGTAACCGCGTATTTTGGCTTCGGGCAGCCCGACAAACAGCGAGCGGATATCGGAGAACACTCCCGTGTATGTCGCCGGATTTGAGCGCGGAGAGCGGCCGAGAGGCGACTGATCGACGGTCACGACCTTGTCGATATTGTCTATGCCGCTTATCTCGCCGTATGGCAGCGGCTCTTGCGTGGAGCGGTAGAAATGGCGGCTCAGTATCGGCTGCAGGGTGGAGTTGATTAGCGTCGACTTGCCGCTGCCCGAAACTCCCGCCACGCAGGTAAACGTGCCCAAAGGGATGCTCAGGTCAACATTGCGCAGATTGTTGCCCGTGCAGCCTTTCAGCGTGATGTTCTTGCCGTTGCCCTCGCGCCGCGGCAGACGGGGTTTTATGCTCTTCTCGCCGTTGAGATATTGTGCTGTCAGTGTGCCTGAACGCAGCATTTCGGCCGGTGTGCCGGCAAACACCACTTCGCCGCCCTTGCGACCTGCCGCCGGGCCGATATCGACTATATAGTCGGCTTCGAGCATGATGTCTTTGTCATGCTCGACT
>JAGAOW010000172.1 GCA_017889945.1 Muribaculaceae bacterium | reverse complement strand
TTGCTATCGTGCGTTCAAGCTCGTCGGCCGAATTGTAACAGACAGTAATAATTGAGAATAGGGGAGTCATATGTGGAAACAGATACACAACTTTGTCTGCCCGCAAAATTAACTATTATTCCATTATCTGCAAAACTCAGCCCGAATATTGAACACAATTTTCAACAGATTCCGTTTACTGCATGACAATAATCCAAAATTTCGCTCGGATAGCCACTTTTTTGCAACAGCAGGTTGCCGATTTGATTTTAATGTCTACCTTAGCCGATGAAATCATTGTCAAACCGACAAAATAGCCCGTCCGATGTTTCGCTTTGCCTGTCGTGAACTTGAGGATGTAAATTTTTTTCGATAGTTCATGCAGTCTTTTCAGGTTTTTCGCATCTATATATAATAGTATGACAGAAGCTACGGACATCACAACACTTGTCAGAAAGTGTCAGTCAGGCGATAGAGCGGCCTTAGGTGCTCTTTATCAGACCTTTCTCGACCCCATGCGTGAGGTTGTGGCCTACTATGTCCGTAATCCTGAAGCTGTCAGAGACATCCTTCACGACGGCTTCCTTATCGCTTTTGCTTCCATTTCTTCGCTGAGAGATGCTTCAAAGACCGAATTGTGGCTGGCTTCGATAATGAAAAATCTCGCGCTCAGCTACCTCAGAGATGCTTCCGACCATGTCCAAGTGCCTGTTTCCGATCAGATGGACGATGACAACATCAAGGATTACGAAACAGAGTCCTACGACCTGTCGTGGGATGAGCTCAACATTATTTTAGACCGCTTGCCCGACGGCTACGGCAAGATATTCCGCCTTGCCGTCCTCGACGGACTGTCTCATAATGAAATCGGAACAATGCTCGGCATAGCGCCCCATTCGTCGTCATCTCAACTTGTCCGCGCCAAAACCATGCTGCGTCGCATGATAAAGCAGTATCGCATCGAGATGGGCATGCTCTCGCTCTTGGCCCTGATCATGCTTGTCTGGCTCATCGTGCCGCGACACCGGCTGAACGGCAGCTATGACGCCCAATTCAGCGACCGCGGCGACAGCAATTCCGACCTTGTTCAGCCAGCGCAACCCGACCGGCCGGTCGTCGCCGACAGCGCGGCTGCTCAGCCTGACGCAATCTATAGGGTAGTGCGCAGACCGCAAGTTCAGCAAGTTGAATATGTGGCCGAGAACGCAGCCCCCGCCGACAGCATAGCGTCGGCATCTGACGACAGCGTAGCCACTGCGCCCCAACCGCAAATCCCGCATTATCAGCCATATCGCGACGACAACATCGCTCACAGCGTCCGTCCCGCGAGCCGACGCAGCTCCGACTCCGACTGGGCGCTCTCGCTGGCATATTCAGGCGCTGCCGGACTGAATAATAGCGACAGCTACCGCACCCGTAACCCGCTTGGAACGGATGGACCGGGCGGTATGGATGATCCCGACTTCCCCGGAAATCCTGACGGAGATACGGAAATTGAAGTCAACGAAAAGACCCGTTATCGCATGCCCGTTGTTATAGGCTTGTCGCTCAACAAATCGCTTACATCGCGTTGGAGTGTCGAGACAGGCCTGCGCTACTCATTCATGGAGTCCGATTGCTATTCCGAAAGCAAACTGTTCCGACAGCACATCAATCAGCAAATCCACTATATCGGTGTGCCGCTGAAATTCAACTACCGCATCTTCTCCGCCAGCGGCTTCTCGCTCTACGGACACGGCGGCGGTGCGCTCGACATTCCCGTCAGCGGGCGGCAGTCGCTCTGGAAGCGCTCCGGCGACAAGCCCACGGTCGAAAACGACAGATTCCATATCCATGCCCCCCTGCAGTGGTCTGTCGAGAGCGGTTTGGGCATTCAGTATCATATCACTCCGTCGATAAGCATTTTTGCCGAACCATCCGTACACTACTACTTCAATCCCGGCGGAAAAATTAAAACCATCCGACAGGAAAAACCGTTTGAATTCGCCCTTCCCGTAGGCCTGAGACTGACTTGGTAAAAATTTTTTTCACAAGTCCATGCAGTCTTTTGCCCTTTTCGTCATCTATATAATAAAACCATTAAATATAAATCTTATGAAACGCATCCTCAAATTGCCTGTTGCCGCAGCCGTCTTGGCTTTCGTCTTCGCATCGTGTTCAAGCACCGATCTGTCGAAATATCCCTATCTTTCGAATATATCCGATAGTGGATGTCTCGGTAATGATGATTTTGACTACCCGGCGGTCCGAAGCGAAACCGATAATCCCGATATCCAAAAACACATCTTCGAGATGACCTGGAAAGGCAATGAAGCCAAATGCAAATACTACTTACCTTATTATACATGCGGTCTGCAACCGAACATAAACGTCATTTACAATGATGGCGTAATGACCATTATCGAATTTCCCACAGGCATGATGATGGATTGCATATGCCCGCAAGAAGTCTATTTCGATATTAAGGACTTCCCCGAAAACGATTTTATATTAAAAATTTATCGAGGCAAAACAAAGGTTAATGATATAGGAGAAATAGAAGGTACGGGAGAGTACGACGAAGCTCATCCGCTGTTCGACGGCTTAGTCGAAATCAAAAAAGGCTCTTTCTCAACCCCTAATTAATTTGCACCGCCGTCACTTTCCCCCTGACGGCGGCGCTTGCCTTCAACCCCTCCGCAGACACCACATTTTTGCATCTCCACTCTTTCATTTCGCAAACTAAAAATCGCATTTATATAAAAATAACATAAATTTATTGTTTTTATAAAAATAATCACTAACTTAGCGACCTAAACTATTTTTAATTCCTAAATTCATTATCATTATGAAAAAGCTATTTTATCTTATTGCCGCAATTGGCTTGTCGATGACTTTCACGGCTTGTTCCGATGGGCCTGATGGCGGCAGACCGACCATTAATGAAATAAGTCTGAGTCGGGCCGAGTCTCTGGTTTGCGAGGCGATGTCTGCTTTCGGGGTCGATATGTTCCGTGAAGTCGCATCTGACAAAACGATAACAGACGCTTGTCCGAACTTTGTCGTTTCGCCCGTCAGCATGGCTACTGCGCTCTCGAT
>JAGAOW010000171.1 GCA_017889945.1 Muribaculaceae bacterium | reverse complement strand
TTTTTCGTCCGTATAGCTCAGAGCTGCGCCGGGTGCGGGTTTGTCGAAAGTCTTGATGACAGTTTCGTCACGCAGTATCTCGACCTTGTCTAACGACGAAAGTGCTTTATTGTCAATGCCGCGTTCGGGAGCTTTGAACGAAATCACTGCTCCGAGAACGCCTTTGGGAAGTGCTTCAACCTTGAAGTCGGTCACTCGTGCCGGACCTTTGGCTTCCAGACCCGGAGTGATTGTGACGTCATCGATGTTGAGCATCCACATCAGATCTGCGCCGGGTGTGGTGGCGTGGAATCCGATATGGTATTCGCCTTCCTCGGCCACATGGATTACGGCTTCATACTCAAGATATTCGCCGTAAGGGTTGTTGATTGCGCCGTCTTCAACGAGGTTCATGGTCATGTGGGCGGCGTCAGGAGCGCTTCCCATCTTGACTTCCATATGCTCGATGAAGCTCGGAACAATTGAATTACCTTGGCTCATGGCCTTATATTTCAGGTTGTAGGCGCGTTCGGGGCTGAGGTGGATTGGCGGAGAGAACAGCCAGTCGTCCTTGGCTACGTTGTCGCACGGACTGCTTTGAGCAACGCCGCCCTTATAGCCCGAATAGTTCCATGTGCCCCAGCCGTTTTGCGACGACAACGGCGCATTGCTCAGGTGGGCTACGGTCCATGTGCTGAAATCGACTTCGGTGTCGAAATTCTCGGTATAAGGAGCTTGTGCTATATGACCCACGGCAACCTTGTTGGATGCCGAAGCAACGCCCTTGATTTGTCCGAAATTGGCAGTTACCACATAGTAGTAGGTGTGGAGCGATGTATCGGTAATTTTGTCTGTGCAGACTGTGTCTTTCAGATTCGATGCCACCTTGACATTGTCGGGCATACGGACCACGTCGTAACTCAACTGCAGTGTGTCGATATATCCGCCGTTGACACCCTCGCGAGGTTTGCCCCATATCAGGCTCACGTCGCCTCCGCGGTCGCTGTTGCTTGCCTTGGGCGAAGGACAGGCTACCGGTTGGTCATGTCCGATAAACATTCTAAGAGACTTCGGAATGCTTCGTCCGGCTGAGTTCTCGGTAACAAGCGTGAAAGTGTACCACCCGTTTTGCGGCAGAGTCATCTCGATTTCTTCGTTGCGCTTTCCGGCGCGTACGCTGCCCGTGAATTTTTCTTCGCCGTTGACCGACATGTAGTAGTTAAGATTGCCTGAGAGCTTACCGCCGCCGACATTCTGCGATGGAGCGTCGAAAGCTACCAAACCCGACAGCGAACCGTCCTCGAAAGTCGGGAAGAGCTCGGGCACTGCTTTAGGAGCGCCGTTGTCGGGAAGCACGGGCACATAAATACCGGCAAATTCCTCATTGTCGGGGAAATTGTCAATCTTGGTTGCACGGCCTGTCGCGGGGTTGACGGTGTAGAGTGCCGACGAGCCGTCGGTTTTCAGAGCCGCCCAGTAGAATATGCCGCTCGTCAGGTCGATTGTGGCCGATTGCGGATATTGGACTTCGATATTGCTGACTCCCGTCGAACCGATTTTGACCAATGTCTTATTTTCTTTGTCGAGACGGTAGAGGTTGCCGTCGGCACCGATGGTGTAGATGTTGCCTTTGGCATCCGAGGCTATAGCCACTTGGTTGGTGGCCTCGTCGAGCGAGACGAGTTTTTCGACGCTGTATTTGCCGTCGAGCGCCATGCGTCCGATCAGATAGGAAGCTTCAAGATTGCCGACGGAAAAGATGCCGTAGACTTCCTGTTCGATGGGGTCGAATGTGAGGTCGCGGGCGATGTTGCTCATGTTGAGCGAGTAGGTCGCAACGTTCTTGAACGGCATTGTCTCACACTCGTATAAAGTAGTATAGACATACTCCTGATTGTCGAATGAGCGGATTTCGTAGTTGATGAAGTAATATTTGCCTTCATTGTAGAATCCGCCGCCCTGCACGGTAAACATCTCGCCGAGGTAATGCGCGTTGACCTGTATCGGTTTGGTCGTGGTGGTAGTGTAAATGCCGTAGGGATGCGAATTCGCACTCCATGTGTCGGCGTAAAGCACACCGCCGTAAATGTTTGTACCTTCGGCACGCGAAATGACTCTTGCCGGAGCATTTGCCGGCGTGACAACAGGACCGTTGCCTTTGAATTCACGAACCATGCGGCGCAACTGTGTCGCCATATCGGAAGAGTCCGGCGCAGCTGTCTTTTGCTGCGCCGGAACTACATCCGGAGAAAAGGTGGCAGCGCCGGCCGTAAAGGACATAAGACCGGCGGCTGCCAAAAGATTTAGGATTTTCATACTTGTTATCTGACTATGATTTTGCTTACAGATGATTGTCCGTTTTTAGTTACTTGCAGAATGTACATGCCGGCTGTAAGGCTCACTGTCTCTCCGTCTTGTGCCTGGACGACTGCTGTGCCTGTCATGTTGTAGACGCAGGCGTCAGCGCCTTCGACGCGGATATAACCATCGCCGATTATGATGTCGGCGTCGGCTATGGCTGCATCGCTTATGCCGGTAGTCGTATTTTTGATTTCGATTGTGTTCAGGTCGACGTCATTGCCTTCCGGAGCTACGAGAGCGCTGTGGGTGTAAGTGTATTCATCGTTTACTATAGCCGACAGGCGGTAGCTGCGGTCGCTCTTGATGACCGAAATGCTGAACTTGCCGTCGGCATCGGTCACTCCGCTATAGCTGACTGCAGAAGCTGAGGCTGCAATCGAGCGTGCGGGCTGTTCTTCGACGAGCAACACCTGTGCGCCGGCGAGCGCTTTTCCGTTATAGCGCAGGATGCCGCTGACGTTGGCAGCTGTCTGCGGATATCTGAAGCTTACCACAGGAATGTTTTTCGTCAGGCTTGCTCCCGGATAAGTGCCGGTTGCCGAATTGCTGCCGAAGAAGCGACCGTAGTTGACATCATATTTATGTATTCCTGCATAGAAGTTATATGATGCGCTAGAAAGGTTCATTTCCATGGTAAAGCGGTAGGCTTTGCCTGTATAGGTCAGCTGACGGTCGAGTGCGATGACGAATTCTGCGGGAACGTCTTTGCTGCTTTCGCCTCCCTTGAGTGTGTATGAACCGGTGGCGATAGCGCTTGCTGCGTCAGGAAGATCGAAGTTTGTTTTGTCGTCATTTGTAAATTCGCTTTCCGCGTCGACCTCTTCAATCCACAAGGTGTAGGGTATGGTGACTTCTCCGTAGGATGCCGAATAGTAAACGCTGAAAGCAATTTCGGAGAACTGAGTGCCTTCGGTCAGGCCTGTGGCGGAAGCCGGCACATAGAACTGCAGCTTGTTGAATTTGGCTTTCACGAGACCATCGGAAGAATAGCTGTCGATAGTCACTCCCGATATCTTCGCCATGTTGTCTTCTTCGGCGATTGATACGCTAACGGTGTCGGATTTGAACGTCATTGCGTCGGCAACGTTCAGCAAAGCGACGAGGTCCGCATTGCCTGAAGTGTGAGGCATGTAGCTCATAGAGATTTCGGTAGAACCGTAAGCTTCGATTTCAACGCCTTGCTGTTCTGCAACGGCAACGCCGTTTTCAAAGAGTGTAACCGAATAGTCGCTGTCGGCTTTATCGTTCATGTTGGTTACGGTCAGCGTAGCCGACAATGCCTTGTTCACTTCGCCTTTGGAATCCGCGCTGAACGAGCTTATCAGCATGTCGTGGGCTACGTCGGCAGGCTCCATGCCGAAGATATTGTCGATTTTGAAAGGTGCGGTCTCGAATTTGACATAGTATTCGCCGGTCTCGATATTCTTCAGGCTGAAGTTGTACCATTTCCAATCAGTTGTGCCGGAATTGGCGACAAAAGTATTGAACGGGAGTCGTCCCGACGGCTGTTCTTTGAGCACACCGCCGATTTCGGTCCAGTTGACGCGGTCGGGCGAATAATAGACTGTCAGCAGCGCGTCTTTCTTGGCGTCGGTTGCATGCTGGCGTACACCCTGCACGGTAATCGCACCGCCTTTGTTAAGTTTCATTTTTGATGTTATCAGAGATGAAACTTTGTACTGGTCGCCGTTGGCATAGACATTAGTCTCATACGAGCCTTTGACCGTGCGGAACGATCCTTCGCCGACCATCCAGCCTTTAGGCAGGTTGGGTGTGCTGCACGACTGGAAGTCTTCAATCCAGGCATCCGCAGGCACGTTTGCGCAGCTGACGGAGTAGGTAAATTCATTGTCGTCGGAAATGCCGTTGGAGTAAACGAGGGTCACGTTGCCTGATTTGCCGCCGGCGGTCTCGGGCAGGACGATGGCCAGTTCGCTTTGCTCGCTACCTGCTGCCACTGTTATCGGAAGAGCCGGAAGTTGAGCGTCTTCCATGTCCCGGTCAAAGCGGATATCGATAATTTTGATGTCCGATACTCCGCTGTTTGTAAGTTTCAATATGTTTTTAGCCGGAATTTCCCTGATTACGCCAAGCTCAATCTTGCCGCCGTCGGAGAGCGACGAGGTCGAGTTGCCCGAAGCGTATTTGACATTGAGGACTCCTGCTACAGAGTTGATTGTGACAGATGACGAGGCGATTTTTGTAATCTGACCTGTCAGGCTGTTCTTGATGCCGATTGAAGCGTTTTCGTTTTTGGACGCATCTTTTAAGTTGTAGATGATGTCCATGCTGATTTTTGCGCTTTCGCCGACTGCGATGGCGGGCGTCTGTTCAGTCGTGGCCTCGAGATCGGATGTAAAACTGCTTCCGAGATAGTTTGTCACACCTGCCGTGAATGAGTAAGCCCCGGCTTCAATAGCCTTAGTGCCTTTGTTGGCGAGGTCAAACGTAAGGGCGATTGTGGCTTTGCCCGTGACATCGGCGACGATTTTTTCAGGCAGGACAAAATTGGACATATTCATATAGACAAAATCCGATTTGTCTGCGCTCTCGGCTGTGAAGTCATCGATGGCGCCGCCTTTGCGGAGCAGGATGCCGATGCGGGTATAATCATCGACTGTAATGTTGACCTGCTGCCACTCGGTGCTCATCTTGAAGCCGCTCGGGTTCGTGATTTTCGAGCCTTTGGTTATTTTGCCTCCGTCGAACGACATTTTGTATATCTCAAGCACTGATGAGCTTGATGCGCCCTTGATATAGAATGACACCGCGCCTTTGACCGGAAGTGTCACAAGGCAGTCATCGGTCATGTAGTAAGGGTTGCATTTTTCGCTGAGTTCAACATACGCACCGCTGTCATGGCCTCCGTCCGGGCGGTGGAAGTAATATTGATTGGAGTCTGAGCCTCGGTCGACGTTATGCAGCCAGTAAGCCGGGGCGCAATCGTTTGATGAGTCATCGAATGTGTCGAATGTCTCGGCGTAGTCATTGACGATAGTCTGCGCCGTGGCGACGGGCGCTGACAGACCGCTGAAGCATAAGCATACAGCGATACAGAATGATGCGTAAAATTTTTTCATACAGCTTTTCGAAAGGGATTAATTTAAATGTGACCTATTTGATTAGCAAAACCTTTTTTAAGAATTTCTGCAAATGTAATATAAAAAGCGAGCGATAGTAAATGTGTTTGTGTTAATTATGGTTAAATAAAAGATATTTGCTTAATGCTTTCTGTTTGTGTAAACTTTTTTGCAAACTTTTTGCTGAAATTATGGAAAAATGCCAGTGATTAATCGCGTTTCTGAAAAGCAAAGGCAGAAAAAATTATGTGTCGAAAGCTGAGCTAAACGAAAAAAAACACTAACTTTGTCCTTGTCAATTCGATGCGGTAGTAGCTCAGTCGGTAGAGCATTAGCTTCCCAAGCTGAGGGTCGCGAGTTCGAGCCTCGTCTACCGCTCTTCGCTCTGAAACGGCATGTCTTCATTAGCAGGCATGCCGCTTTTTTAGAGCCGGCTCTGAAAATCGAAAATCGGACTGATTTCAATTTTGCTGTTGCCGAATTTTTTCGTATCTTTGTATGTTTAATATAGCAATCGAAAAGTAGTAATTAATATAAAGTATGTCAGAAGAAAAAGAGCAATACAGCGCCAGTAATATTCAGGTGCTCGAAGGTCTCGAAGCCGTTCGTAAAAGACCGGCCATGTATATTGGCGACATTTCAGCCAAAGGCTTGCATCACCTTGTTTATGAGGTGGTCGACAACTCTATCGACGAGGCTTTGGCCGGATATGCCACAGATATCGAAGTGACAATCAACCCCGACAACTCGATTACCGTAGTCGACAACGGCCGCGGCATTCCTGTCGACATGCACGAGAAAGAGCACAAAAGCGCTCTCGAAGTCGTCCTTACGGTTCTCCATGCCGGCGGTAAATTCGACAAAGGTTCTTATAAGGTTTCTGGCGGTCTCCACGGCGTCGGTGTCAGTTGTGTCAACGCGCTTTCAACCTATCTCCGCGCCGAAATCCACCGCAACGGCAAAGCATACATGCTGGAATACTCCTGCGGCAAACCGACTTGCGACCTGACCGTCATTGGCGAAAGCGACCATACCGGCACCATGATTACCTTCAAGCCCGACGACTCGATTTTCGTGGTCCACGAATACGATTATTCGACTCTCGCCAATCGTCTCCGCGACCTCGCTTTCCTCAACGCAGGCATTACCCTGACCCTTACCGACCTCCGCGATGTCGCCGAGGACGGCACTCCCCGCCACGAGCGCTTCTATTCGGCAGAAGGTCTCCGCGAGTTTGTCCGCTACATCGACTCTAACAAAGAGTCACTCATCGACGATGTCATCGACCTGAAGACTGAGCGCCAGGGCATTCCCGTCGAAGTCGCTCTGACTTATAACAGCACTTACAACGAAAACGTCTACTCTTTCGTCAACAACATCAACACCATTGAGGGCGGTACTCATCTCACAGGTTTCCGTCGTGGTCTGACTTCGACCCTCAAGAAATATGCCGAAGACAACAACCTCCTTAAAAATGCAAAAGTCGAAATCGCAAGCGATGACTTCCGCGAAGGCTTGACCGCCGTCGTTTCGGTCAAGGTCATGGAACCTCAGTTTGAAGGTCAGACCAAAACCAAGCTCGGCAACTCGGAGGTTATCGGAGCTGTGCAGACCTCTGTCAGCGAAGCGCTTCGCAACTACCTCGAAGAAAATCCCCGTCAGGCGCGCACCATCGTCGACAAGGTCATCCTTGCCGCTCAGGCCCGCCACGCTGCCAACAACGCCCGCAAGCAAGTCCAGCGCAAATCGCCCCTTTCGGGTGGCGGTCTGCCCGGCAAACTCGCCGACTGCTAGTCGCGTACGGCCGAAGATTGCGAGATTTTCATCGTCGAGGGTGACTCTGCGGGTGGTACTGCAAAGCAGGGCCGCGACCGCACATTTCAGGCCATTCTTCCCCTCCGAGGCAAAATCCTCAACGTCGAAAAAGCGATGGAACACAAAATACTCGACAATGAGGAGATTTCCAACCTCTTCCGCGCTCTCCGCGTCACTATCGGCACAGAGGAAGACCCCAAGGAAGCCAACCTCTCGAAACTCGCTTACCACAAGATTATCATCATGACCGATGCCGATGTCGACGGTGCCCACATCGCGACTCTGCTCATGACCTTCTTCTTCCGCCGCATGAGGCCCATTATCGAAAAAGGCTACCTCTACCTCGCCACTCCGCCGCTCTACAAGTGCAAGCGTGGCAAAGCCGAGGAATATTGCTGGACCGACCAGCAGGTGCAGCGTTTTATCGACGAGCACGGCAAGGCGACCACAGTTCAACGCTACAAAGGTCTCGGCGAGATGAGCGCGGCCGAGCTTCGCGACACCACAATGTCGCCCGAAGGCCGAATGCTCAAACAGGTCAACATTAGCGATGCAGCCGACGCCGACCGAATTTTCTCAATGCTGATGGGCGAAGATGTCGGACCGCGACGCGATTTTATCGAAGCAAACGCCAACTACGCTAACATCGACGCTTAAGTGATACCACGGTCCGCAACAAAACCACATTGCGGACCGTTTATTTATATATTAATATCCGCCACGAGGTTCTGTAACTTCTCTTTGAATTATTCATCATGGCAAAAACTAACAAAAAACACAATCGGGCCGACCGTCTCCGTCAAGCTGTCGAGACCTATGTAGGCTGTCAGGACGCAGCCACATTCAATTATAAACAGGTATCTGCCGCTGTCGGCGCAAATACTCCCGCCGCCCAGCGCTCGGTTGCCCTTCTCCTCGCCGAACTCGCTTTCGACGGAGTACTCGTCGAGGTCGCTCCCGGAAGATACAAAGCTCCGCGACGCGCTGTTGTCGCCACCGGTGTCTTCGTCCGCCGCTCAAACGGTAAGAACAGTGTCATTCTCGACGACGACAACGAACCGATTTTCGTTGCCGAACGTAATTCGATGAACGCCCTCAACGGCGACCGCGTTTCTGTCAGCATCGCTGCCGGTGTCCGAGGCAAAGAGCCCGAAGCCGAAGTCCTCGAAATCATCGAGAAAAAAGATCAGACCTTCATCGGAACACTTCGTGTCGACAAGCATTTTGCCTACCTTCTGACCGATTCCAAATATCTCGCAACCGATATTTTCATCCCCAAGGCCAAGCTCAAGGGCGGTGTCACGGGCGACAAAGCCGTTGTCCGCATTACCGACTGGCCCGATGACGCCAAGAATCCTGTCGGCGAAGTCGTCGACATTCTCGGCAAGACCGGCGAGAACAATGCCGAAATCCATGCCATCCTCGCCGAATTCGGCTTGCCCTACCGCTACCCCGAGGCTGTCGAGAAAGCCGCGGCTAAAATCGATGCGGGCATCACTGACGAAGTCGTCGCAGCCCGCGAGGACATGCGCTCGGTGACCACGTTTACCATCGACCCCAAGGATGCCAAAGACTTCGACGACGCCCTCTCTTTCCGCCGTCTCCCCAACGGCAACTACGAGGTCGGCGTCCACATCGCCGATGTGACCTACTACGTCCATCCTGACACCATCATCGACCGCGAGGCCCAGCAGAGAGCCACTTCGGTCTATCTCGTAGACCGTGTCGTTCCCATGCTCCCCGAGCACCTCAGCAACGGCATATGCTCACTCCGTCCCGATGAGGACAAACTGACCTTCTCCGTGATTTTCGAGATGGATGCCAACGCAAAGGTCATCCGCTCGCGCATCGCCCGCACTGTTACCCGTTCCAACCGCCGTTTCACTTACGAAGAGGCTCAGGAAGTGATCGAAACCGGCAAAGGCGACTTTGCCGACGAGATTCTTACGCTCGACACTCTTGCCAAGCAGTTGCGTGAGCGCCGCTATGAAAACGGCTCTGTCGACTTCGACCGTGTCGAGGTACGTTTCGACATTGACGAGCAGGGCCATCCGGTCGGCGTATATTTCAAGGAGTCGAAAGATGCCAACAAGCTCATTGAAGAGTTCATGCTCCTCGCCAACCGCACCGTGGCGACCACAATCGGCCTGCCGCGCGACAAAAAGAAAAAGCCCAAGGCTTTCGTCTACCGCGTCCACGACATGCCCGACCAGGAGCGCCTTGTCAACCTATCGTCGCTCGCCCGCACCTTCGGTTTCAAGATTAAACCCACGGGCACTCCCCGCGAGGTCAACCGCTCCATCAACAAGATGCTCGAAGGCGTCAAGGGTCGCGGCGAGGAAAATTTCCTTTCTACGCTTGCCATCCGCTCTATGGCCAAGGCCGTATATACCACGGAAAACATCGGCCACTACGGTCTCGGCTTCGACTATTACACTCATTTCACATCGCCTATCCGTCGCTATCCCGACATGATGGTCCACCGCTTGCTCGACCGCTACCTCAACGGCGGCCGCAGCGTCAGTGTCGACAAACTCGAGGACGAGTGCCGCCACTCTTCGTCCATGGAGCAGCTCGCCGCCAACGCTGAGCGCGCTTCGATTAAGTTCAAGCAGGTCGAATTCATGGCCGACCATCTCGGCGAGGTTTACGATGGCGTCATTTCAGGCGTGACTGAGTGGGGTCTCTATGTCGAGCTCGACGAGAACAAATGCGAGGGACTTGTGCCTGTCCGCGATTTGGCCGACGATTATTACGACTACGACGAGAAGAATTATTGCCTCATCGGACGCCGCAACAACAATCGCTATCGTCTCGGTGACAAGGTGCAGGTTCAGATTGCCCGCGCCAATCTCGACAAAAAGCAGCTCGACTTCGTCCTCGTCGACGAGAAACACCCGCCGCGTTCGCTCGACGCCATCGCTGCTCCCTCGATTAACGAAGTGATGAAATCATCGGGCCGCTCAAAGAAATCCTCGTCTTCGCGTCGCAAGGCCGGCGAGAAATCGGCCCGCAAAACGCGTCGCCGCAAATGATTGCCCCTGTCCGCCCGCAGGCTCTGATTGAGATTGAGGGCCTGCGCCTGCGTGCCAACCACGGCGTTTTCGACCGCGAACGGCTCATCGGCAACATCTTCGAAGTGTCTGTCTCGCTGTCCTATCCGCCGGCCTTGAAGGCTGTCGAAAGCGATTGCGTAGCCGACACACTGAGCTACGCCGATGTCGTCGACATTGTCAAGCGTGTCATGGCCGAGCCTTCAGCCCTCCTCGAGCACGTCGCAGGCCGTATACGTCAGGCCCTCGTCGAGGCTTACCCCGCCATCGATTCGGGCCGCATATCGGTTGCAAAGCTCGCGCCGCCCTTGGCCGCCGAACTCTCATCCGCCCGCTTCATACTCGAATTCTAATTACGCATTTTGCATTATGAATTACTCAACTTCCCCTGTCGTGACAAACGGCGTTGCCGGCAGACCGAAGTTGTCGAATAGGCTTGCTTCGAAATATGGGCGATAGCCGTAGCGCACTTTTTTGATTTCTTTGACTTCGTCGCAGTAGACTGTCAGCGTGCCCGTTGCAAGTTCAACCATCGCGCGCGCCGGATGATAGACTCCGTCTTCGCCGGCCGCTTCAAAGCCGTCAAGCCACTCTTCCAGCGGACTGACCGCTCCGCCGGTGTTGCGGAAATAGAGCAACGCACGGCTGCCGTCCTGCACCATATGGTCGAATATCGGCCCTGAACATACATAATCGTTCATGCTGTAGTCTTTGGCGAGTGCCCAGTAGGCCAGACGCTTGCCCACGTCTTTTTTGTTGCGCGGATGTATACAGATGCGGTCGCCGATGTCCATGGTCACTACCATTCCGCAGTTCTTGACCTGTTCCATCAGTTTGGCCTGTACCAAGCGCAGTTTGCCAAGATTCTTGCCCGGCTCGCCGTAGGTGTCGCAGGGCGCGACCTGTACATAATAGAAAGGTATGTCGCCCAGACCGAAGCCGTCGCGCATACACTGCACAAATATCGGCATAAGCCGCTCATATTCATCTGGATGATACACATTGTTCTCTCCCTGATACCACAGCATGCCTTTTACCGTGTAGGGTAGCACCGGCGCTGCCATAGAGTTGTAGAGCACCGACGGACGCAGCAGCACATCGGGCGTTGATCTGTCGACCGCCTCGTCGATAAGGCTCACGTCGAGGCCCGCTTCTTCTGCCGCTGCGCGCGACATCCACGCCTGCACCTGCGTTCCGCCCCAGACTGAGATTATTACACCCACGGGAACATCGCCGAGCACCTCGCTCAGATAGTCGGCAAAGAAATATTCCGTCGCGCTGCAATCGGCCACTTCTTTCTGATTGTGCTTGCCCCAGTGGCCTCCGCAGCTGTCGACAGGGGTCGAGCTGACCCCCTTCTCGACAGTAAACATTCTTATCGGCTTGTCTTCGCGCGCCGTAAGTATCACATCGAGAGCCCCGTCTATCGGCTGATGGTTGTAGCCCCGCAGCGGTATCTCCATGTTCGATTGGCCCGAGCAGTACCACACCTCCCCGATCAGCACATCCGTTAGGCTGACCTTACTGTCGTTGTCCGAGATAGTGATGGTTTGCGCTTCTCTGCTCGCCTCGGGAGTCTTTACCGTCAGACTCCACTTACCGTCGGCGTCGGCCGTGGTCGTGTATTTGTTCTTGTCCCACGACACCTTCGCTGTCACTTTTTCGCCGGCGTTGGCCTTGCCCCAGAGTCTGGCATCGGTCTGCTGTTGAAGCACCATGTTGTCCGACATCAGTGTCGGCAGCTCTATCTTCGCATTTGCACTTGCGACGGTGGCTATGCCCGCCGCAAATGCCAATATCCTTTTCTTTAAAGCAGTCATTTTTATTTCTGTAAGGTTCTTATCTGCAAAATAAACTATATTTTACCACTTGACCAATCTTTCGTCATAAAAGATTGGCTCTAAATGCCAAATCCAATTCGCTGACGCCGTTCTGCCGGCTTCTCCGGAGCTGCCGGTATGTCAGCCGCTTGAATTTCAGTGAGAGAACTGTCGTCGCTCAGCCCTTCGTTGATTACTCTGACAGCCATCGCCGGCAGTATTTCGGTCTGTATCAGATTTATGACATACCGGGCGTTGCCGAAATTTTTGTCTCGCCGCGCATAGTCGGCCTTCAGACGCTCTTCAAGCGCTGTCCGTGCGTCAGCCGCGAGAGTGTAGCTGTTGCCGGCGAGATAGTTCTCGGCTATCTTCATAAGTTCGCTTTCCGTGAAGTCCTCGAATGTGTAGATGTTCGATTCGGGTATGCGCGATTTCAGTCCGGGGTTCATATCCAGCATCTGCTTCATCTCTTCGGGATAACCGGCAAGCACGAGCATCCAGTCTCTCTTGCTTTCGTCGGCCAGCGTTGTGAGCAGGCTTTCGATGACAAATTTGCCGGGGTCGCGGGCGTCGTTGGGCTGATAGAGCTGATATGCTTCGTCGATAAACAGTATTCCGCCCTGCGCCTCTTCGACGGCGGCAAGTGTTTTTTCAGACTCTGAATTATAGAATTGTCCGAGCAGCGAGGAGCGTTCGCGGACAACGACATGACCTTTCGACAGCACACCGGCCTGATGGAGCAGCTTTCCGATAATCTTTGCGACTGTCGTCTTGCCTGTGCCGGGCGAACCGAGAAACATGGCGTGCAGGGGCGTCTCCGATGTCGGCAGAGCCTTGCTCGCCCTCATTTGGTTGAAACGCACAACCCGCTCATAGACCCGCAGTTTCTCCTTGACGGCGCGCAGACCCGTAAGATGGTCGAGCGTCGCCTGAAGCTCCGGTTCGTCGTCCTCCTTAGCTGCAGTTTCGCTCGAATCGAGCTTGCGCACTCTCTCGTCATTGTTGTACCATTCCTCTTCTTCCTCATATAGCTCTTTACTCTCTCCTCCCTCGCCTTGCTCTTCTTCGCCTGTTTTCTGCAGCTCCTCGCTGATGAAGCGGTCGAGAGCTGCCTCAAACTCGTCTGCTTCCTCGTCTTCGCTGTTCCGTTCGGGCAGCAGACGGTCGAGCACGTCGGCGGCTATTTCGCTGTCGACATCTTCAAACGGCGCAATCTCAGGGCCGAACCACCTGCCGCGAATGTCATTGTCGCATACGGTGTCGAACGCGAAGCCCGCCATCGGATATTCCATGCAGAGCAGTTCGGCGTAGAACACACCATTTGCCATGCTATTGGTTGTGAACGGAAACTCCACGGTCAGAACATCGTCCTTGTAGTTCTCCTCGCCGATACACATCGGCTCTTTGAACTCCGACCTGATGCTTTGGCCGTCGGGGTAGTAGAGTCTCAACTCTAATTCGGGCAAAATCAAGGGAGAAATCGACAGCAATTTCCTTACAAGATTAAATTGCACATAGTAGTCATGGCCATCTGAGGTGCGGAGCGATTTATACACACTGTCCTCCCATGCCGGACGGATGCCGCCGTTGCATACCTCATACCATAGCGCAGGGTGGGGCAGTTCATATCCGTTAAAAAGATGGAACACGCTCTCTGCGATTTTTTCTGACGTGCCCTCGTCGCAGATCACAAGCTTGTAGCTGTTGCCCATCTTCATTTCCTCTCTTTCAAAAGGAAAATATTCATAGACATCTTTGGCATATTCATCCTTGCGGACACTTACATTGATTTGTCGGCTCGACACCGCCACTCTCGATGTCGTGTCGACTATCGACAACGATATTTTTCTGCGGATGCCCTTGATGAGAAGGTTCGTAAAACGGATCTTCACGGCAATGCCGCAGAAATTCAGACCGGTGATAAAATCGTGGCGGTCGTCAAATGGAAATTGATCGATGAAATTGAGTTCGTCTTTTTCATCCATGCCGTATGCATAGAATTGCATACATCTTACTGATATAGGTGATTTTTTCATATTCATACATTTTATTTAATGGAAGACTGACAGCCTTCCGGGTTAAGAGTTACTTAATAACTTCATTTATCACAGTTTTTAGCCGAGGGCCTGCCCTCGGAAGCCTTTACCAACATGTCAATGTGCTCCCTGCGCCCGGCTGCCTTTGTGGTCGATTCGTCAGGACACACCACGGGCTGTCGGGGCTTTCTGCGGTTGAAAATTGTTGGTAATCACTATGCGCACCTCATCTTCGCGCCGCCTGGAGGAGCGGCACCGCCGAACTTGCTGTTAAGATTGAGATGCTTCATAGCTGATAATGAAGTTTTTAAAATGTATGAACGAAAACTGCGCCATTAAAGACCGCCCTCATTCCGCCGCAAATATAATTATTTATCTCTAATCCTGCAAATTCCTTGTTGCCCTGTTGCCCCTCCGCCCTCCCGTCCGATTCAATCAAGCTTAATCAGGCCTAATCAAGCTTAATCTCGTTTCTCCCCGTCCTCTGATTAGCTGCCTCTAAGTCGTCCGACGTCGTCCGACTTGTCTGATCAATCTGCCCCGTCCGATATTTTTTCTAAAAAAAACTTGCAAAAATATTTGCATGCTATCAAAAAAGCACATTATCTTTGCAGCGTAAATAAACTTATTATTCACAATAAAACTTATTTTTCTATGAAAAACATCTTTCTTAGCTCTAAGCAACTTTTCGAAGAAATCGGCAAAGTAGTCAACCTCTACAAAAACATCTGGCGCGAGCGCACCATCTGTCTGCTCCACGCACGCCGCGAAACCGCCAAAACCGACCGCGCACTCGACATCGCTCTCGAAGTCGCTGCCGCAGGTCGCAAAATCCTCTACGTCAACGTCGACCGCAAAATCAATCAGTACGTCGACCGCCTGTCATCACCTCTCTCCTCATCAAACTTGTTATTCGCAACCCCGAACTTCGACGGTCCTGACGACTCGCGCGACTATGCCGACATCGTCTTCGAACTCATCGAAAAAGCCGTCAAGGAGCACCAAATCGACACCTTCGTCATTGACTCCGTCAGCCGCATCGCAGCACTCTCGACCGGTCGCAACGCGAGCGTCAAGCGCATCATGAAGCGCCTGTCCATAATGCAGCTGCGCTACGGTATCTCCATCCTCGCCGTGGCCCATATCGACTCCCGCGCCTCGCTCCGCTCCCTCCTCGACTTCGTCGACTCGCAGATCGACATCAATCCACCCAAGCCCGAAAAGAAATCCCGCGCCAAAGCCAAAACTACGACCGGCCCTGAGGAAAAGCCCGCCGAAAAAGCCGCCGAGCAAACCAAAGAATCAACCACTGCAATAGCTCCTCAACCTTTTGAGGCCCCAGCAGCGCCCGTCTGTCAGGCCATCCCCATGACTCGCGCACAGCGCCGCGAAGCCGAACGCCGCCGCGCCAAACTCCT
>JAGAOW010000170.1 GCA_017889945.1 Muribaculaceae bacterium | reverse complement strand
TGACGTCGTGAGTCGGTCGGCGTACTGATTGATTTTGCGGTCGACATTGACGTAGAGGGTTTTGCGGCCTGCGGCGGCGACTTCGAGAGCGATGTCGAGTGCCCGATCCGTTTTCGACGTTTCGCGTCGCGCGTGGAGCAGACAGATTGTGCGCTCACGCCAGAGATTCTTGTAGAGTTTGACTACTTTGCCGATTTCTTCGAAAAGTTGCTTAGGGCTAAGAAAGATGTTTTTCATAGAAAAATAATTTTGAGTGTGAATAATAAGTTTGTTTGCGCTGCAAAGATAGCGTGCTTTTTGATAACGCGCAAATATTTTTGCAAGTATTTTAGAAAAATCGGACGGGTCGGACGAGTCGGACGGCTGAGAGACAGCTAATCAGAGGACGGGTCAGACAAGACGGACGAGTTACCGGATTATTTAATATGTATAACTTATTCGTAATTCAGTGCAAAGGCATCCTGATAGGATATAGCAGAGTGATTATCCTTGTTCTCTATCCAGCCTTTTTCAAGATGACTTGTCTGAGAAATTTCTCCGGCACTCATTTCTGAAAAGTATTTGCATACCTTCTCTATGGTAGTCAATTCAGATTCACTGAGAACATTCTCATTCTTCTCAACCGCTTCCAGTCTTATACCGCTTTGTCCACTCGGATAAACAAATTCTTCCATCTCAATTCCTGAAAGCGAACTGTATAATGTACCCCAATGGTCGGGAACTGGGCCAAATGACAATGCCTTATAGGTAAGTCCGGTTATTCCATATCCGTGCTTCTTGTAATGAATGAAATCAGCATAGAACAGGAGCTTGTTCATTTTTGTAACAAATGTAGAGCCTATATTGGCGATAATCAACTGTACGATATTTGCAATCTTATCAAAGGACATTGAACGGAAGCCTGTGTATTCCGACGGTTGTCCGCTTTGTTTGTAATCGCCTTCTACAGCTTCTACCTTTTTTTTGATTCGTGAATATTCCTGTTGGCTCATTTCAGACTTTGAAGCTTCTACAAAAGACATAAAAATGTCCTTTTCGCGGGCTGCAATGATTGTCCGAGCATTTGACACACTCGGAACCTCTCCATCCTCATACATACGGTATTGGTTTATTCCGAAACCAAGTATCTGCGCCATTTTTGCAGCCGATAAACCGTAATGTTCTCTTATTCCTGATATTTCGTCAGGGAAAGGAATGCCATGTTTGATGCGATATTGATTATATACCTGAAATATGTTTGCCTCATCCATTTCGGTTGTGGTCCACATTTCGCCTTCGTCATCAATAATTCCGGTGTGAATGTAGGAAAACTCCTCTTTTCGGAATGTTATGGTTCTTACTTCCTGAAAGTATTTTTCTCCGGGTAATAATTTGTTATTGTCCATTGTGTTTGTTCTTTAAGGGGTAAGACATCGGATGCTCAGCTTTATGAAACGAGATACATATTGTATGGGAGTTCGGCTTTCCAAGAGTAATCTTTATGTAGATTTCATTTCCTCTTACATCTTTGCCGAATACCCACATTTCGCCTTGATTATTCAACGCATCTACAATCGGACCTTCGGAATAATCGTAGCAATTCAAATTCATGATAACCTCCATTCGTTGATTAGGAGTTATGCCCAACTCAACGAGACTGTTTTGATTCTTTGGCGATCATCGCGGAAACGGATGCCGAAGATTTTTATCTTCAGGCTGAAATCCGATAAGAATTTCTCGACTTCTTCTTTCGTAATCATAGTGCAAAGATAGCCATATTCTTTTGATAATACAACTTTATAGTTGCATTTGTTCTCATGTAATCTATAAAATTGGTTAATGAAAGTGGATGCTCCTTTGCTGACTATCGGGTGTGTAAGCGTTGAAATATCATGCTGTCAAAGCATGGAGGCTATTTGTTTTTCTACAGCTGTACGGATGAAAGAGTTGATAGATACGCCGGCTTGTTTGGCAAGATAGGCCACACGGGTGTGGATGTCAGGAGTAAGGCGCACGTTAAGCGAGCCGGAGTAGCTCTTGTGCGGTTCAATACCTTCTTCCGCACAATAGGCAAGATAATCGTCAACCGCTTCGTGAAAAGCATTGGTAAGTTCAGCTACACTCTCGCCTTCGAAATTGACAAGTCCGTCAATGCCTTCGATTTTTCCGAAAAAAACGCCGTCGGCTTCGCTAAAAGCTACCGAGCCGATAAAATCCTTATATTTCAATGTATTCATATCAGTCCTTCGTTTTTAAGATAATCATAAACCTGTTTCATAACGTAATTTTTGATGATATTTCCGGGATGCGGCTTGTGGAGCATTATCGGCTTCAATCCCTCGCCTTTAAATATCACGCGTGAGCCTGATGTCTTGCCTTTGTTGCCCGGAACGTATCCCAAAGCGACAAGCAGACGCCTCATTTCCTCCCAAGTGAAGTCATTGGGTAGAGTCGAGAACCGGGCTATAAGTTTTTCTTTTGTTCCCATCGGTTTTAATTATGGACAAAAGTAACTAAATTTTAGTCGCAAAACAAATTTGTGAATAGGAAAGTTCGTTATTGGTTGAGATAAAGGACTATCTTCAAAGAAACTATGAGAAAAGAGGGTTAAAAAACGCTGACTCATATTCCAAAATTCAAAGTATCGCGCTTCGATTTGGAAGCTTCATAATTAATTGTTTCATTGTTATAATTGACCCCTGAAAGTTAATGGGTTTGCTTTCAGGGGTCGGGAGCTTAGGATACAGGCTTGGCTGTATCGTTGGGATATGTGTGTGTTGGTCTATCGGGTAATCAATAGTTTTTGGCTTCGAGTTCGAAGAAGCTGCGCGGGTGGCGGCAGACGGGACAGATTTCGGGAGCTTTCTTTCCGACAACGATATGACCGCAATTGCGGCAAATCCAAATCATGTCTCCGTCGCGCGAGAAGACAATGCCCTCCTTGATGTTGTTCAAAAGGCGACGATAGCGTTCCTCATGATGACGCTCGATTTCAGCCACCGCACGGAAGCGGAATGCGATTTCGGGAAAACCTTCGGCTTCAGCTTCCTCGGCCATGCGCGAATACATGTCGGTCCACTCGTAGTTTTCGCCTTCGGCAGCATCTAAAAGATTGTTCATAGTGTCGGAAACGTCTCCGCCGTTGAGGAGTTTATACCAGAGTTTTGCGTGCTCTTTCTCGTTATTGGCAGTTTCTTCAAATATTGCAGCAATCTGTTCGTAGCCGTCTTTGCGGGCTTTTGATGCGAAGTAGGTGTACTTGTTGCGGGCCATTGATTCGCCGGCAAATGCTTCTTTAAGATTCTGTTCGGTTTTTGTTCCTTTTAAGTCTTTCATAATGTAATTGTCTTAATATGTTGTTAATTCTGTTGTTTGGCGCATTCGGGGCAAATGCCTTTGAAGAAGAGGTTGACATTGTCGCTGATAAAACCATTGCCTACTTTGAGTGCAGACATGTCGAAGGGAATGTCGAATATGCGATGACATCTGCGACACATGAAGTGGGCGTGAGGCGCACGGCATGAGTCGTCGTATCGTGTAGAGTCAGACGAAATGTCGATGTCGTTGATCAAACCTTTCTCGACAAAGAGTTTCAAACAGTTGAACACTGTTGTTCGCGACAGCGAAGGGTTGTCTTTAATCAACTCGCTATACAAATCATCGGCAGTGGGATGGGAATTGCATGAAGTAAGATATTCTAAAACCGTAAGACGCTGTATCGAAGGTCTGATACCGGCCTTAATCAATCTGTTTTGCAGATTTATTTTATCATATCTGTCAATCATTTGTAATTGTTATAAATTTGTATTGAGTACAAAATTATAACAAATTCATAATGTTGTGAAGAAATATTGAAGATTTAACTTATTTTAAGGAAGGGCAGGGTGCGCTGTGCCATGGATAAAGCGGTGTTGTGCAATAAAGCAGAGCCATGTAATAATAATGATATAGCGGAATGGATGTCGGGAAGGGGTGTTAAAATCATTTTGGTAAAAATTTGTGTGTTTTGTGTGAATTTTGATGCGGGGAGGGTGGATTTTTTTGTTTTTGAGACATGGTTTTTCGCGGAAAGTAGTTAACTTTGCGCGTAAGCGTTTATTAGATTATGCCTTTGGCGTGTTATGAGGTCTGCATGTCATTGTCACATTATTAATAAGACCCCATGGATTTATTTTATATGTTACACAAATTCACTCCGCGCGTCGCTACAGTTTTAGCATGCGGACTGCTTGCCGCTTTTGGCCTTGGGGCTAAGACGGGAGCGCCGCACACGTTTGTGGCCGACGCTAATTTTACAGATGTCAATCTATCGTGGTCAGCGCCGTCTGACGCCAAGGAACTGCGATGGCATGACAACCGAGATTACAATGGCGACACTGCTCCGGCAACGGATAAGCAGAAGTCGGTCAAAACTTATGTCGCATCGCGTTTTGACGCAAACGATTTGAAGAACTATGTCGGCGAAACAGTCGAGGCTATCATGGCCTTTCAGTATCGTCCGATCTTCAGTACGACTGTCTATGTCTACAAGAACGGCGAGGTCATCGCGCAGGGCAGGGGCGACCAGTCGAAATATGTAAAGAATACATTCCTCAGAGTGGCACTCGACAGCCCTGTAGTCATCGAGGCAGATGCCGAATATATGTTTGCTGTCTGCTATGAGTCGGGTTCGAATGTCGATTTTGTCGCAATCAAGGACCAATACAGCAATGCATCGGGCAAGGGCGACCTGCTCTCGTCGGACGGCAAGACATGGACTGCCACAGGCAACGGTGAATATCTCGTAACAGCCTGTCTGAAAAACGATGTCGACGAAGCGCCCACGGGTTACAATGTATATCGCGGCGCAGAAAAGCTTAACAGTGAGATTATCACAGGCAAAAGCTATAAGCTGAGCGACCAGCCCGCAGGAAACTCGACCTATTACGTTTCAGCTGTTTACGCTAACGAAGAAATCAAATCGGCTCCGGCTGAAGTTTCGCTGATTTCGGTGGCATCACTTCTCCCGTCTGTTCCCACACTGGCGGCGTCGGTCAACGAACTGAACGTCAATCTGAACTGGGCGCAGCCACTTCTGGGCGGCAATGAGCTGACATGGTCGGATAAATCTTTTGCAATGTCGATAGGCGGAACTGCTTCGTCGAATACAAAAGTGTGGGTACGCAATTCGTTTGACGAGACAGACCTTATCGCTTTCAGTGGCGGTAAGATCAACGCTATCAATTACTATTTCGCCGAAGCCGTTATTTCATCAGTGACTATTTTTGTGATGAAGGACGGTGTGATAGACTATTTTGAGGAAGTCAGCGCAGACGCTGTCGCAGCAATCAAGGAAAAAGAGTGGTCGAAGTTAGCTCTGAAAACGCCTTATCAGCTCGATGGCTCTCACAGCTATGCATACGGACTTTATGTGATGCACACTCCCAAGGCACACCCGATGGGTGTAGACCAGTCAGGGACTATAAATGTCAAGGGCAACAGTTTCTCGACTTCGTCGCCGAACACAAAGGGATTTGCTCAGAGCAAGCCGTCATGGAAAACATTGAAGTCGGGCGGCATGGAAGGCAACTGGATGATGACCGCCGATATCGAAGGCGCACCTGCGCCTATCGCAGCTCCGAGCTATGACATCTACCGCAACGGTCAGCTTATCAAGTCCGGCGTTACGGCTACAAGCTTTGAAGACGCTGTCGCCGACCTCGGCTCATATGAATACTCGGTAGTGTCGCGCAGCGGCGACAAATCGTCGCTTCCGACGACATGTGACGCTAATGTCAAACTTCCCGACGCATACTCTGCTCCTCTGATCGAGAACTCTACGTTCGACCCTGAGACAAAGCAGTTTGACCTTGTATGGAACATGGACAAGGAGATTACTCACTCGGGCGCTCCCAAATATCTTGCCGGTTTCGAAGAGGAAATGACAATGATGTGGGGTACGCAGTTTACGGCTGCCGAACTTTCAGCATATAAGGGATATACGATTACGAAACTTCAATTCTCTATCGGCGAAGAAATCGGCGACTTCTCGGTCGGTGTCTACGCTGCCAAGGGTGTATTGCTGTCGAAAGTCGATTTTAAAGCCGGTCAGATCAAACCGCAGGCAATCTACACTGTCAAATTGCCGACTCCGATCGAGATTACAGGCGAGCAGGATCTGTATTTCGCATACTCGGGAACAATTCCGAGCGGCAAGTCGCCTATACTCCTTGACGACGGTCCGCTGGTAGAAGGCGGCGCTAAGATAAGCCTTACCAACGGTCTGAGCTGGCTCAACCTTTCGACCTTGAACCCGTCTTATGCCAAATACAATATCTTTATCTCGGCTATGGCTTCAGAAAACGCTCCGGCACAGAATCCAGGCCAGAACCGCGTCGCAGAACTCGGCAATGTGGCGGTCGCCAATTCGATGGTTTGCAAAGCAGACCTGTCGTCGGGTGTCGACTACCGCATGCATGCTCCGGCAAGAACCAATGCTCAGTCGGCCACAGTGCCCGTAGTCAAAGGTTTCAATGTCTACTGCAACAAAGAACTTGTCGCACAGGTCGACGGTTATGAATACTCGGAAGTCATCAAACGTTATGCTTCGTTTGACTACTATGTGACGACCGTCTTCACTAACGGTTGGGAATCGAATCCTTCAGAAGTTGTATCGTTCGCAAACCGCGTCGCTCAGAAATCGGTAGCTCCTTACGGACTCAAGGGCGAAGTTTCGGGCGAAGATCTCGTGCTTGACTGGCAATCGCCAGAAAAATCAAAAATTCTTTCATATATTCCCGAAGGTG
>JAGAOW010000169.1 GCA_017889945.1 Muribaculaceae bacterium | reverse complement strand
TCCTGATATTTTTCATTCGCATTTCATTATTCATCTGCAAAGATACGAATAAGTCGAGAGCAATAGCAAATTTATTTGCTTTTGCCGAGCGCAAGTATCTTCGGCGCAGCCAAAGATACGACAATACAACAACACTCACAAACGGGGATGGAGCAACTTTTTTTCGTGAGCTTTTAAAGGGTAAAACCGTCGGCCATAGCCATGCGATTGCCGGCAGATTTGTATTTGACAATTTTTAACAGTATTTTGCTGAAAAAAGTTATTAACAGAGGTTTGTGGCGTTTGAAAATGATGAAGCCTTTAACTATATTTGCAGAAAAATTTCCGTAATTATAAAAGGCTGTAAATCCGACCCCATTTTTTCATGTCATCACGATGGTCCTTACTCTAATCCTGTTGTTTTTCATCGGCTATTTCTGCATAGCTATGGAGCATACCCTGCGAATCGACAAAACCGCAATAGCCCTGCTATTAGGCATGGTAATGTGGATAGTTTACGCTCTCGGAGCGGAATGGCTCGTGCCGCTGGTCAACAGCGAGGAGCTGGCAGCCTACATAAACGACAATCCGAGGATCGCAGGCGAGGCATTGGCTCAGCAGAGTCTTGACTTCGTGCTGAATGTCAAGATAGTAGAGGCCCTCGGCGACATTTCTCAGACTCTCTTCTTCCTCATCGGCGCAATGACCATAGTCGAGCTAATCGACGTCCACGGAGGCTTCACGGTCATCACAGACCACATCGCCACCCGCAACAAACGCAAACTCCTCTACGTCCTGTGCGCGACAACTTTCGTATTCTCGGCCGTGCTCGACAACATGACCACCACTATCGTGATGATATTGCTTCTGCGCAAACTCGTCTCCGACAAATTCGAACGCTGGCTGTATGCCGGCATGATTATAATCGCTGCCAACACCGGCGGCGCATGGTCGCCAATCGGCGACGTGACAACCATCATGCTGTGGGTAAAAGGCAATGTAACCGCACCGGCACTCATATGCTTCGTGTTGCTGCCCAGCATCGTGGCCATGCTCGTGCCGATGTTCGGCACAGCCAAGATGCTCAAAGGCCGACTGTCGCCGATGGCTCAGGAGACTAAAGCCGAAAGCGAAATATCTCCGCGCGAACGCAAGACTATCTTCGCGCTCGGCGTAGGAGCTTTGATATTCGTGCCTATCTTCAAGACCATCACACACCTGCCGCCCTTCGTCGGCATACTTTTAGTACTCGCGTTTCTGTGGGTGTTTACCGAAATCTTCTACAACGGCAAGATGCTCGACCGCAGTCGCGAACACCGTTTGCCCAAAGTCATATCCAAAATCGACATGCCGTCGATACTTTTCTTCCTCGGCATCCTGATGGCTGTGTCGGTGCTCGACGCATCGGGCATCCTTTCAGCTACGGCTGATTTCCTCGACGAAAAAGTACACAACATATATATTATCAACCTGCTGCTCGGCGTGATGTCGTCGATTTTCGACAATGTGCCTCTTGTGGCCGGCGTCATGGGCATGTATCCGGTTGAAGCTCCCGGCGCTGTCGGCTACGCCGCCAGCTTTGTCGTCGACGGCACATTCTGGGAATTCCTCAGCTACTGCGCCGGTGTAGGCGGCAGCCTGCTGATTATCGGCTCGGCAGCCGGCGTCATAGCCATGGGCCTTGAGAAAATCAGCTTCGGCTGGTATCTCAGACGTTTCTCCTGGCTCGCCTTTCTCGGCTATATTGCCGGCGCGGCTGTTTATATACTCGAAATCATTCTGTTCAAGTAAGGCAATATGAAACTGTCTCTCCCCACCCACAGTGAAGGTCAGCCGCTGACTATTGACAGCAACGGCCGCCCAATAGTGATAATCGGCGCCAACGGCGCAGGCAAATCGCGTTTCACATCGGCTCTGATGAGCAGTCTCGGCGACAAATCGTTTGCGCTGTCGGCGCTCCACGGGCTTTATGTCAATGACTCAACAGCCGAAAAGACATCGGTCGGAAGGCTCTACACACGTATGCACCTGCCCGAGGCCCACGAGACCGTCCACAACGACCTCGAGCGTCTGCTCGCACTGCTGATGCACGACGAGATGCTCAATCTCCTCAACTACAAACTTTCGAAAGCTGAAGGCAAAGACGCCGAGCTGAAGCCTACGCGCCTCGACCGCGCCATAGCCCTCTGGCAGGAAATCTTTCCCGGCAACCGCATTCTGGTCGAAAGCGGCGCATTCCTTTTCACGCGCGAGGACAACAGCGACATATATTCGGCATTGAAACTGTCGGACGGCGAACGGGCGGTCATCTACTACATCGCCGGTGTACTCTACGCTCCCAAAGGCTCGGCCATATTCATCAACTCGCCAGAGATGTTTATGCATCCTACTATCATGCAGCCGCTGTGGTCGCGCATCGAGGCGCTCCGCACCGACTGTACGTTTATCTATACGACCCACGACCTTGAGTTTGCGGCTTCGCGCAGCGGCGCCACAGTGATATGGGTGCGGCGCTTCGACCCGTCGACCGGAACATGGGACTATTCGAGCATCGACAACAACGCCATAAGTGAGGAGGTATATCAGGCCATAACCGGCACACGCAAGCCGGTGCTGTTTATCGAAGGTGACGGCGTGCACTCAATCGACTCAAAGCTATATCCGCTCGTATTCAAGGAATTCACGGTCAAGTCGCTCGGCAGCTGCAACAAAGTCATCGAAGCCACACGCACGTTCAACGACCTGAAAGGCTTCCACCATATGGACAGCTACGGCATTGTCGACCGTGACCGCCGCGACGACCACGAAGTGGAATATCTCCGCGGCAAACGAGTGATGGTGCCCGAAGTCGCAGAGATTGAAAATATACTGATGCTTGAGGACGTTGTCAGGGCCGTGGCCCACAGCCGCGGCTGCGACGAGAACACAGTCTTCGCCAAGGTCAGCAAGGGCATCATCTCGCAGTTTGCATCATATCTGAAGCAGCAGGCACTGATGCACACGCACCACCGCTTTAAACGCACGGTCGAATATCGCATCGACGGACGTTTTACCAACATCAACATGCTCGAGCAGCACATCATGAACCTCCACGACGAAATCAAGCCGCGCAAGCTCTACGAAGAACTGTGCCACGAGTTCCGCCGCTATGTCGAAGAGCGCGACTATGCCGCAGTGCTCCGCGTCTACAATCAGAAATCGATGATACCGGGCAGTAATGTACCGGGGCTGTGCGGGATGCGCAACAAAGAGGAATATGTAGCGGCGATAATAAAACTGCTTCGGCAGGAATCTGCAGATGCGGCGCGCATACGCCGCGCCATCAAACGCTGTTTCGGTCTTGACGAAGACATCAGAGCCGGCTCAACAGGTTCTTAGAACGCGATATAGTCGGTCGGCGTCGTGGCAGCGCCGTTGTGCCAAAGCTGAAATGTAAATATTTTACCGTTGCCGGAGTGGCCGATACGCTCGCCGGCAAGGACTTTTTTGCCGGGAGCAACAAAGCACTCGGACAAACCTTTGTAGAACGACACGAAATCGTTGGGGTGCTGTATGATGACGGTGCGGAGGCCGTCGTTGGTCTCATATACGTCAAGGACAGTGCCGCGGTAGTCCGACGAATCTGCGAGTAGACCGGGCTCGATGAAGGCGACAGAGGTTTCGTCGCCCGTGGCTTCGGGGTCGGACATAACACCTGCGACAGGCGAATAGAATGCCATGCTTTCGGCGGCAATAGGTGTCAGCACCGAGAGGTTGAAGCGATTTTCGGCTTCGTAGTTACGGACAAAGCGGCGCTCGGCCTCGGAGGCTGACAGGAGGGAGTCGGGCGCAATCACAGTCGCAGCCTGTCGGACAGCCGTCGCCTTCTCGGCAGCCGTGTCAGAGAGGACGGCCTTGAGATTAGCTATATAGCGGTCGTTGATCGTGGTCTGAGTTTCGAGCGAGTCGAGACGCAGGGCCATATCGACATAGCTTGAGCGCAGATTGCCTTCGAGACGTCCGGGGAGCAGTTTACGGACCGGGGAGAAGAAAACGATGACAAACATCAAGGCGGCGATGGCGGCGATGATGGTCAGCGAGACGAGGATGACACGCGTGCGCCCGAAACGGACAGTCCACACACGGTTGAAAGTGTTTTCGGCAATAAAATCGAGCCTATAACGCCTCGGATTGCTGAACTCAGTCTTGGCGCTGCGTCCGAACAAAGCAAACAGGCTTCCTGAAAAGCCACGGAGATATTTTGCAAGGCGGTCGGTTTTCATCGTTTGCGCAAAGTTACACAAAGGGCACGATTAATCAAAATATAGACGATAAATTGAACAAAGCACAAATGCGTGTGTTATCAATTCAAAACAATGTCTAAAAAGCGACATGTTTTCTAAAATTTATTTATGAGACAATAATTACTCAAGAACAAATATTCGTCTAACAAAAACTTAAAAAAATGAAAAAGAATGTGCTTTGGTCGTTTGCTGCGTGCAGCGCAATGTTTTTACCCGGAGTTACCGCTAACGCACAGGAAACTGTAGTAGTGGAAGAGGAAACCGTCGTCGAAACGGAAGTTCCCTGCAAGACTCACTATTATTCTTCGTCGCGCGACAACTGGTTTATCCAGATCGGTGCGGGCATCGCTTCTCCCTTTGTTGAAAACAGCATGGAAAAGGGTTCGGCCCACCGTCAGATAACAGTCAACTACAACGCCGCGTTCGGCAAATATATCTCGCCTTACTTGGCATGGCGCGTCAGCTTCCTCGGAGGCCCGCTCCACTATAACGAAGGTGTCTACCGCAAAATGAAATATGTCAATGCCAACGTAGACTTCATGTGGGATATGCTCAACAGCCTCGGCGGCGTCAACACCACGCGTGTGTTCTCGATCGTTCCGTTTGTCGGCCTCGGCGGCACATTCACATGGGATTATAATATCAACGGCGGCATCGTCGGCGACGACGGCAAGACAAAAGGCAATTCGTGGACGCTCCCCGTATCGGCCGGTCTGCAGTTCAACTTCCGTCTGAGCAAGTATGTTGACTTCTTCCTTGAAGGACGCGCACAGATGTACGGCGACAACTTCAACAACACCGCCTACGGCAAACCTATCGATGTCAACTTCACAGCTACCGGCGGCTTCATCTTCAAGATTGGCGGCGATGATTTCAAGAGCTACAACCCCTGCGACTATCTTGGCTATATCAGCAATCTCAACAATCAGGTCAACGACCTTCGCGGAGCTTTAGCAACAACCACCGCAGCCCTCGCCGCAGCAGAAGCACAGCTCCCCTGCCCCGAAGTAACCGAAACAGTTGTAGTCGAAGAGGCAGCACCGCTTATGTCGACCGTACGCTTCTCGCTCAACTCGGCCCGCATCAGCGACGTGGAAATGGTCAACATCTACAACACGGCTGAATATCTGAAAGCTAACCCCGACCAGAATGTAGTCATCGCCGGCTACGACGACACGGACACAGGTACGAGCAGCTACAACATGACACTTTCGAAACGCCGCGCAGAGGCAGTGAAGAAAGCACTCGTCGACAAGTATGGCATCTCGGCCGACCGTCTGACCATCAAAGCTGAAGGCAGCGACAGTCAGCCCTACGACGTCAACAACTGGAACCGTATCGTAATCTTCTCGACCGGCAAATAAACAGAAACTCCAATTCTCAACGCCATAACTCATTAACAAACAGAGGCCGCGACGCGAGTCGGCGGCCTCTGTTATATTTTAATATCTGTAAAATCAGATTATTTGCCTGATTTCGGTTTCAGGTCAATGGCGGGCACGGGTTCAAGGCCGCGGTTGCGCAGAAGAGCGTCGACCGAGGGTTCGTGGCCACGGAAGTTGACGTAGAGTACCATGGGGTCTTCAGATCCGCCTTTTTCAAGGACGTTTTCTTTGAATGCTTTGGCAGTGGCGGGGTCGAAGATTCCTTTTTCTTTAAAGAGTTCGAAGCCGTCGGTGTCGAGCACTTCGGCCCAGAGGTAGGTGTAGTAGCCTGAAGCATATCCGTCGCTGCCGAAGACGTGTTTGAAGTAGGGCGCACGGTAGCGGAATGTGAGCTGTGAGGGCATGCCGAGCTGCTGAGCGACACGGCTTTCGAAGGCGGCAACGTCGACAGAGTCGGTGGTGTTGAGTTTGCCGAATTCAAGGTCGAGGAGAGCTGCGCCGGCAAGTTCGGCAGTCGCGAAGCCCTGGTTGTGGGTTGCCGAAGCCTGAAGTTTGGCAATCAGCTCGTCGGGAATGACTTCGCCGGTCTTGTAGTGGCGTGCATATGTTTTGAGGAGTTCGGGTTCGAGAGCCCAGTGTTCGTGAATCTGCGAGGGGAGTTCGACGAAGTCGCGGTCGACATTAGTGCCTGACTGGCCTTTGTAGCGTGCGCGAGAGAGCATGCCGTGGAGGCCGTGGCCGAATTCGTGGAACATTGTTTCAACTTCGTCGAGTGTGAGCAGAGCTGGTGCATCGGCTGTCGGGCGCGAGAAGTTACCGACGTTGAAGATGACGGGGCGCGAAGATGTGCCGTCGTCGTTGAGCCAAGAGCCTTTGAATTCGCTCATCCATGCGCCCTGACGTTTTGACTCGCGGGGGAAGTAGTCGGTCATGAACACGGCGACGTGTTCGCCGGTAGCTGCGTCGGTCACGTCGTAGACAGTCACTTCGTCGTAGTATTTGGGCGCGTCGGGCATTTCGGTAAATTTGACACCATAAAGGCGCTCGGCCATGGAGAATATGCCGTTGCGGACTGAATCGAGGGCGAAGTATTCGCGGACTTTAGATTCGTCGAGGTCATATTTTTTCTGACGGACTTTTTCGGCGTAGTAGTAATAGTCCCAGGGCTCGATGCTGAAACCGCCGCCGTTCTCGTCGACGACAGCCTGCATCTCGGCGACTTCTTCAGCGACTTTCTTCACTGCAGGACGCCAGATCTGCATCAGAAGGTTCTGAGCGGCGTCGACGGTCTTGGCCATGACTTTGTCGGTCATGTACGCGCCAAAGTTTTCGTAGCCGAGGAGAGCGGCTTTCTTGGCACGGGCGATGAGGATTTTGCTGATGACGGGGTTGTTGTCATATTGGCCCGATGAAGCGAGCGTAGTGTAGCCCTGATACATCTCGCGGCGCAGGTCGCGGTCGTCGGCATACTGGAGCAGGGGCAGACGGCTGGGAGCGTGGAGTGTGAACACCCATTTGCCTTCGCCGAGATTGCGCTTGGCAGCTTCTTCGGCGGCGACGGCTATGCTCGAGGCGGGAAGGCCGGCGAGACGGGTCGAGTCTTCAACGACAATTTCAAAGCTGTTGGTTGCGTTGAGAAGGTTTTTGTTGAACTGGAGATAGAGGTCGGTCAACTCGGAGTTGATGGCCATGAGCTGCTCTTTGGCAGCGTCGTCGAGGAGAGCGCCGTTGCGAGTGAAATCTTTGTAAGTCTCTTCAATCATGCGTCGCTGGTCTTTGGCATATCCGAGTTCGGGATGGTCGTAGAGATACTTGACGCGCTCGAAAAGGCGTTCGTTCATCGAGGTCTGGTCGCTGTGCTGAGAGAGCATGGGATAGAATTTCTCGGCGATTTCGACCATCTCGGGCGACGAGTTTGACTCGTCGAGGTTAGAGAAGACTGCTACGACCTTGTCGAGGATTTCGCCTGAACGGTCGAGGGCGAGGATGGTGTTCTCGAAAGTCGGGGTTTCGGGATTGGCTACAATCGAGTCTATCTGAGCCTGATGCTGAGCGATGCCGGCTTCGAGGGCGGGGAGATAGTCGTCGTAGGTGATTTTGTCGAAGGGGGGAATCTCGTAGGGCGTGGTATACGGCTCGAGGAATGGATTTTTGCGAGCGCTGTCGTTGCAGGCGACAGTTGCCGCGCCAATCAGTGCCGCACCGCATGCGGCACAAAGAATTTGATTCTTTTTCATAGGATATGTGGCTGAATTAAAATTGTTTCGAAATAGACTACAAAGATACAAATAAGTCGAGAGCAAAGCCAAATTTATTTGAGCTTTGCCGAGCGAAAGTATCTTCGGCGAAGCCAACGATACAAATAAGTCGAGAGCAAAGCCAAAATTATTTGAGCTTTGCGGGGGCGGTTAGCGGCGGAGTTGCCAGAGGGCGACGGCAGTGGCGGCGGCGACGTTGAGCGAGTCGACGGCGTGGTGCATGGGAATGCGGACTGTGTAGTCGGCGTCGGCGATGGTCCGGGCGGAGAGTCCGTCGCCTTCTGTGCCCATGATGACGGCGATGCGCGGCTCGGCGGCGAGGGCTGCATCGTCGAGCGAGACCGATTTGTCGGTCAGGGCCATGGCGGCAGTGCGGAAGCCGTAGCGCCGCAGCTCGGTCTGGTAATCGCCCTCGGCCCAGGTCCACGGCACGAGGAAGACTGTGCCCATGGAGACGCGGATGGAGCGGCGGTTGAGGGGGTCGCAGGAGGTGGGTGTCAGCATGACGGCGTCTGCGCCGAGGGCAGCTGCGGAGCGGAAGATAGCGCCGATGTTGGTGGTGTCGACGACTCCGTCGATAACCACGATGAGCCTCGCGTCGCGGCAGAGGGTCGCCATGTCGGGCAAGCGCCGGCGTCGCATGGCGCAGAGCACTCCGCGAGTCAGGGTGTAGCCCGTGAGGGCGGCGAGGGTTTCGCGAGAGCCGGTGTAGACAGGCATGTCGGCAGGGCAGCGGGCAATCAGTGGCGCGGCGTCGCCGGCGATGTGTCGCTGTTCGCATAGCAGCGACAGTGGCTGATAGCCGGCATCGAGGGCGACGGCAATTACCTTGGGGCTCTCGGCAATGAAGATTCCCTCGTCGGGAGCGAGGCGGCTGCGGAGCTGTGCTTCGGTCAGAGAGGCGTAGACCGCCACCCGCGGGTCGCTGACCGAACTTATCAATTGAGGGCCGGATGACTCGGACGAGTCAGACCTTTCAGACAAGTCGGCTAAGTTAGTGAGGAATGCGCTCATGAAAGTAAATTTTTGGCAAATTTACGTCAAGTCAGGCGATTATGCAAGAGGACAAGTCAGTCAAGTCGGACCGGTCAGACAGGTCGGACTGAGGCTTCAGGGCAAAAGTCGCATAGAGCGAGGGGGGGTCAGGGAGCTTGTTCCTGAACAAGTCTGATGAAGCAGGCGTCAGAACCGTTAGAGTCATTGAATGTTTCCTCTCCCAAAGTATAAAAGTCAAAGGTAAAATAATTAAGGTCCATCGAACCTCTATCTCCCGAAGCCATCGGGTCGGATCCCCTGTCGTTAGACCAATATATAGCGCCAAAACGGCGGAAGAGATCATAGAAATGAGCCTGATAACATGATTCGGTATTTTTCATAAATGTAATACGACCACAAGCATATCTTAGCACTCCCTCTCCGACCTCAGGCTTTGATGCCCAACCGAGGAATTCCGGCAAATCATTTTTTGTATTGGGATAAGGGCTCGGGTCACCCGCAGCTTTATATAAGGTACTGCCTTTAGTCTTTCTGTGGCCGTAACCTGTAGTGCCAATCGGGAAGAAAATCTGACGACCGTTGGTAAGATGATATACAAAACAGCCGCGCATACCGTAAGATGCTGTATTAGGATCGGAAGCTTTGAAACCATATGCCTCTTGTATCGTATTAGCCGTTTCATGTGAGCCGTCAGCATAAAGCACACCATACTGATGTCGCGTCAGTCTCTGCTCGCCGCCATCACGCAAACGGGTAACATCTTCAATCTTGAACAGACGGCATTTGACTCCGTCGACCGTGATATAACCGTCTTTTTTACCATCGTAATTATCCCAACCGAGATCAGTCCACGGATTGCTGCTGATCTTAGACCAAGTGCGCGTAACAGGAGTGCCATCGTCGTTGGTGCGACCGGCAATCACAAATTGGGTAGCACTGTGGTTACGGAACGAATTTTGGTCATAGTTAGTCCAAACCGGCTTATCGTTGACATTGTTGACGGCATCGATAGGATAATCCCAGTTGCCAAAACGGAACATAGAGCCTTCGTCAAGAGGCGATTTTGCCTCTACGCCCTTGCTGATCATATTGCCTGTATGCCAGTACACACCGCTGTCATGAACTTTAACAGGAGCATAGCCCTGACGGACAAAGATTCGGTGCGAGCAAGTGTAGTTATGATACTTGACAAGGATGATACCGCAACGAACCTGCTTGGAATTTGCCAAAATACCTGACGGACGATATGTGAAATCTATCGGACCTGCGCCTCCGAATATCTTGCGTTTGCCTCCGTTGAGCATAATCCAGTCACTGCCTACCTCAACCTCAGCGCTCCATCCGCCTTTCGACTGAATTACCCTGAAGTTAGTATCATTCGGGCCATTGAGCACTTTCATCACGACATGGAAGGGCGCAGCATTGTTCCAATCGCGCCAAATGCCGGTCGGATTGCCAATCTTGCTGACCTGAATAATATCAATAATAGTATCAACGGGCACTGTTTTACCATTCAAGTCTTTTACCGTGAACGAATAGTGGACCTGCGCACGACGTTGGTTAGTATTGTAGGGGTTTTCGCCTGAGTAAGACGTATTTTTTATAATATTACGCTGACGAGTATAAAGCGGAAGGTACAAGGTTGTTCGTCGGGGTACTTTTGAATTACCGGCTCTGACGACAACACGATATTTACCGTCAGCATTATCAGTATTTATGCCCGAATTAAATACAGTTTCGCCAGGCTTGGATGTAATCTCATATACTCTCTTACCAAGTGTACGAGTACCGTCATTTCCTCTGATATAGTCTTTGTTTTGAGGGTCATTATCTGTTTTACCGTTCCAAATCATCCAATGATAATCAGCGTTACCTGCCGCATTATACGCACTATTGTTGCCGGGATTTCGATGGTTACCGACAACGTCGCCATGAGGCTTTCTCAGTGACAGGAAGCCAAGACTCACTCCTTCGTAATCATTATCCAAAATCGGGTACTTTGCAGCAACTTCCGGATGCAATTTACTCTTCAGTTTCTGTCTTACCTGTTTTATTGCTTCGACATCTCCTGTCGGGTATTTGATTAAATTACGGTCAAAATGGAAACCGTCAGGGCTTTCCTCATCTTTCCACTGCTCTGAGGGATACCAGTCGTTACGAATGATTTCTGCCGTGACCTTGTTGTCGACAATCTCTCCCTGAACTGTAATAGGCAGTTCGAGAGTCTCATTATATTCATAAGATATATAATAAGGATTAGGCATGATTACCGGATCTTCGACGTTGTTATACTCAATATGCCAGTCATAGTCGTTGGCATAGCCTTTGAAACAGAGTGTCAGTTTGTAGTGGTGGTTACGCTCGACATCATAATTATGGTCTGTATTGCTTCCGAGCATAAAACGGTAGACAATATTGCCACGGCCTTCGTTGCCGACTGCGGTTGATTCATAAAATGCCCTGACCTCGACATATGTACCGGCGCGCATGGCATCCTTGTAGTGCGGATCTTTCTCATCGGTGCTGTTGGGCGAATCGATTATACCGTCGGGAAGCGGATTGCCCTCGGCGTCCAAATCGCCTTCGGCATCCTGATGCTTTGATTCTCCTTCGCCCTGCATATTCTCATAAAAGAAAAGAGCTTTAGCCGTATTCGAATGGCTGATTTCGCGCAAAGCATCGGTCTGAGGTTCGATTGATGCGAGATTGGGGTGTGACAGCGATAGAGCAGGCCAGTTTTTATATACCAGTTCAGATTTGTCAGTATAATCCTTGTCTTCGCAAAGTTGAATTTTATGAACACTGCGCGAATTCGACATCAGCCCTTGGGGCGAGTCGGCAGCAGTTTTTTCATCAACTTTGTTCGGAGCTATCAACGAGCAGTCGTAGGCGATGTCTAAGACTCGTATATCCTTGAGATAAATCGTTGTCGACGGGTCGAGTCCTGTAGCATCAAAATCGACCGTAAGTTTGGACGCAAGACGTCTGAGCCAGCAATAAATCCTCGAACCGGCAGCAATCGTCACTGTAGACTCATCGTCGATAGTGGTCTTTACGGTGTTGCCGGGACGCTCATCGTTGGTAAAATAGCCGGACATTTCGGAGTTGTTGCGATAGTTTTCCGGATCCCATGTGCGACGTAACTGTCTGAAATCCTGACGCGACAAGTTGCGTATGTCACAGTCCTGAGTAAGGTAATCGTAGGTCGATTTGATTATGTTGCCGTCTTTATCAACTGTTACCAGATTAGACACGGCGTAAATATAGAATGAGCCGGCAGGCAAATTGAGGTTGACTGTGCGGCGCACGGTCTTGATTTCGCCGGCCAAATGATTGTTGGAAGCGTCGCTGTCGACACGGTCCTTGACCTCGTCGTGATACTGCGAGCGGTCGAGGTTGAAAATATCTACGAATTTATTGTCAGTGTCAAACACTACAATACACATATCCTTGATGTCGCTCATGCCGTCGCCGGGAGGGGCCACAGTTGCGCGAGTCTGCAAGCTTGCTTCGGCAATAGGCATGAAGTCGACGAGCATAGTGACATTGCCGCCTTCGCCGGGCCTTCCATAGTCGTCAAAGTAATCATCACGGCAAGATGAGAGGCCCACCGCGGAGATTACCGTCAATATTAAATATATCAGTGAGTTCTTGTTCATGATTTTTCTACATATGTTTCATGCAATTCCTTCTTGTAGACGGGATTGCCGTTTTCATCTTTGATTACATTACCGTTTTCGTCCTTCTGCAAAACATCTTTATATCTGACATATACGGTAAGGAAGATATTTCCACTTTCATCATAATGATATATATCCTTTTCGCCATGCAGTTCGCCGGTGTAACCGACCGTACGCCTGACACCTTCGCCCTGCCCTTTGCCGGGACGCTCATTGAAAGCCTTGTCGCTCGGATAGCGGAATTCTTCGACAAGACAGCCTCGGTCGTCATAGAAATTGTGGCAGAACATATCGTGATAGCTTTCATCGGCCCAATCATAGCGACAAAGTTCATATTCTTCTTCGAGATACACACCATATTCGTTATCATCGGCTGTGTAGATTTCCCAGCTCATCAGTTCGGTGTGATTCTTATCCTTATAATTATATATCATGCTGCGGCCATCTTTAAGGAAAGCCATAATGACATTGCCCGATTGGTCGAAGACGCCTGTCGCCTGTCCGATATTGGCAACTTCGAAGGGATTGAAATAGAGTTGCTGATTATCAACGGTTACAAGCTTGATGATATCGCCTTTTTCGTTGCGCACCACAATATTTCCGTCTCCGTCGCGCTCGAGGCCGAAATTGGGTTTGAGCAGGACTTCGGCATAGGGCTGAACGTCGACGAATATACGCTTCTGCGTTACCTGAAAGCGGTAGAGATAGTTGCGCAGCAGGTCGAATTCTTCGTCTTTGGCATGAGGACCTTTCTTCTCATAATACTTGAAATCAAGATAATCGGTGTCGGTACAGGGATTGTCGAGATATTCGATTTTGATGCGGGTCTTGACGGCCGACGACGAAATGTTGTCATATTCGGGAACGTAGGCCACAAATTTGCGGAATTCTTCTTTGGTCTTGTCGCCCTTGACGAGCATCATCTCGACGTCCTGACGGACAGCGGTCGACGGGATATGGGGCGTGGCCACATAGTCGGCTTCATAAGAGCCGTGGACATAGTCGCCCTCGGTTGTGACGTCTGACGGCGCTTTGTAGCCGAGCAAGTTGACGCGCGTGAGCGAGACTTTCTTCACAGGGCGGACCGACTCGGTCAGTTCGACTTCAATCTTGGCGAAAGCGCGGAGGAGGTGCATCAGTCCGAGGTCGGTCAGACCGTTTTCGGCAAAAGTGATGCCCTTAAATTCCTTGATGCCGTAGAGGGGCACAAGATTTGAGCGCGAGAGTTCGTTGCCGCCATGGGTGTAGAGCGCCTCGGGCGCAACCCAGAGCTTGCTGAGCGGATCGCCCATCGCAGGTTCGGGATAGTTGGTCCAGTTGGCGAGTATACAAACTTTAAATCCGCTCAATGCCGCCTGTTCGGGAGAGACTGTGCCTCTGACCTGATAGGTCTTTGAGCCGGGCGACTCGGATATCGGCAACAGGGTCACTTCGCTGACCTTGCCGAAGAAGCGGTCGTCGGAGGTATAGAAATAGAGTCGGAAGTCTCCTTTCTCTATGTCGATATAATTCTCATAGCCTGCGCCTTTGTCATAGTCTCCGTCGGTCGGAGTCGCACGCGACTCTACGCGTGGCTCAGCGACGGGAGCGTCGGAGAGGGTAAACATAAATGACACAGACGCACCCTTAACCGGTCCGATTTCAGGTTCGTGGAAGTCTTCTTTTCCGGAGCATGCGGCGGTCAGGGCGGCGAGGAGGAGGGCCGCAGCCAACGACCGGCCGGCGCTCAGGAAGCGGAGGACGGAACCGATATGTCGGTGGTTAAATATCATATAATCAATAGGTCAGTGTTTGCTGTTTTTCGTTTTAGAGTTCTATATCCTGAAGTACTACTTTCCAGGAGTTGATATATATGTATGCGTTCATCCATCTGTTGCCTTCATCGAGGAAGAATATCATGTCGTATTTGTCCTGACGGTCGAGATATTCCTGGTCTTCGAGGTCGCGGCCGTGGCTGCCTTTGACCATAAGGGCGAGGTCGATGAGGGGGACTCGGAAGATGAGTTTGCCGCTTTCGTTGTTGACGACGCTCAGATAGCATTTGTGGCCTTTGATGAGGCGACTGGTCGAAATCTCGGCCACACAGGCGCTGAACACCGTCGAGCCGTGTTCGGGCACTTCGATGTCGGCTGAGCCGCCCGAGGTGTGGTGGGGATGATAGACTATGCTGTCGCCCTGCTCTACGGCTGCTTCGTTGGTCCAGTCGAGAACATGGTTAGCGTCGGTTATATAGAAGGAGAACTGGTCTTTGTCGATCGGTTCGCCTGAGAGCTGCTGGAGAACGACGTTGACCTCGTTGGTGTCTTTGGTCAGGTCGACGGTGTAGACGTGAGTGCCTTCTTCGTCGGGGAATTCCTGCGACATGAGGCGTCCGTGGTAGAGACCTTTAAGCTCGTTGGAGGTGTGCTTGAAGTCGACTGCGCCGTCGGTGCGGGCCCATGAGTCGTGGATGAGGCTGCAAGTGAGATCGTGATGGATGTCGGTCTTGGCTACGTCGAAATGCGGGCCGACACCCTTGCCGCACCAAGCGATGAGGTGGTAGCGACCGGGATCGACGGGGACGTCCATCAGATAGCCCTCGGAGCTGACGGCATCGCCTTCTTCATGCTTCGACCAGACGACTTTGCCTGTTGTCTCGTCGATGAGATAGAGCGTCACGGCGTTGACCTCGGCAGCGAATGCGTCGGCAAACTTGAGGTTTCGCTCGTAGCGGAAGCGCACCTTGTAGTAAGGCGAGCAGTCGCCCTCGTCCTCGTAGATGAAACTGTCGCAGGAAGTGAAGACGACAGCCGCAAGGATGGCGAAGATGAGACTATTGATTTTAGCGATGTATTTCATTGCGTTCTGCGGTTATATGTTTGAGGACCGTTGCCTGAGCGCGGGTCTCGTTGTTGTCGATTAAATAAGAGTGAGAGAGTTTCGTCTGAGAAAAGAGGTCTGATGATTGGTTGTCGATTGGCGGGAGAGATGTAATAAATAGAAGCGAGAATGCCGTCCGGAGTGATGCCCCGGAGGGCACCCTCGCCTGTTATTAGCTTGTTAGAGAATTATTAGAGTTCGACTTTCTGGGTTACAATCTTCCAAGAGAGAATGTTGATGCGTGCACCCATGTAGTAGGTCGGGTCTTCGGGTTCGACAGGAGTAACGATTACTTCTTCGGGGTCGAAGACACCTGTGCCGAGACGGACGAGTTTGTTGACGGTAAGAACATACCAGTGGTTGCGGACGATGCCGTAGTTACCTTCGACGATAGCGTTGCTTGCGCCACGAGTCTTGACAAGGTGTTCGATAGGAATTGCGTATTGCATTGCGCCACCGTTGAATGCGTTGGCAATAGTTTCGCCGCTGTTGTCGAAGTTGGCAAGAGCTTCGTTAAGAAGGGGAATAGTGCCTTTTGCGGTAACATTGCCTTCGCCGTCCTTGGTGTCCTCGGTAAAGTTAAACTCGGTATATGTGTCGCCTTCGCCTTTGACAAAATATTTGTCAGCTGTAGTTACACCTGAAACAATCTTGACCATGCCGTTGCCTTCTACAGATTTAAGAGCGAGCTTGAGGTCTTCGGCATCCATCTGGATGTAGTGGTTGTCGGAAACCTTTTTGTAGTAGTTGAGCTTGCCGTTGAGGTTGAGGTTGTTGAGGGCAAATTCTTTGAACCAAGAAGTGCGGTAGAGCGAGCCGTTGAAGCGGACCATGTCGAGGGGAAGATAAGCACCATCTTTCTTTTCGTAAACTCCGGCCGAGAAGATTACATGAGTGAGGTTACCGGTCTTGGTCAGATTAGCCGAAGCAATCTGGTCGAGAGTGTTGGTATTCTCGAAGCAGTAATCATAATTGAATTTATTTTTAGTTGCGTCAGGGACAAAAGGCTTGTTGGCCTGAGCGAGTTTAATGAAGTTGGCGTTTCCATTTTCGCCGCCTGTCAAATTCTGGCCCCATACGACTGAGTGACCCCAGTAGCTGCGATGGTAGCCGGGATTATTCCAAACAAATTTCCATGCAGCGTCTTTATTGATATCATCAGCTGTCATATCCTTGATGTTCTTTGTCATGTAGCTCTGCTTGACTGTGGCATTGAGACCCCAGCTTGAGAGTTTGACATAGACAGTCTTGAGGGCTTCGTGTTCATCCAATTGATTGGGGTCGCCTGCGACAGGAACGTTGATGGCTACGTAACCATCTTCGTTTACATTTAACTCAGCGCCGAGTTCAACCTGAATTTTAGCAGCAAGACGCTCTACATAGATATCAACGACATGGAGGCTGTTGTCAGCGCCTTCAAAGACATTGTCGGGAGTGGTAGTGCCGGCAGGCTGTACGAGGAAATCAGTTGTTGAAAGCAGGTTTGCACCGTATTCATAAGCGTAACCTGCATCGCCGGGAGTTGCGGTTTCAACATAAGAAGATGTCGACATCACGAAAGTGTTGTCGTCGTTCTGGACAGCGCTGACAAGAGCGTTGCGGGTGTCATCGAGAGTAGCACCGGGGTCGAAGCCCTGTGGCGGGTTGATGACAGTAAGGAGGTAGCGGGGAGTAGTGTTGTCGGTAAGGCCTTTAAGCACGAGAACTTTCTGGCCGAAAACCTCAACATTTTCGTTAGTACCTGCAGACGGGTTGAACGTAGTCAGAGTTCCTTCCTGCATGAAGGTCTTGTTGGGAGCATAGAAGTAGAACTTGACGTTGTTGACTTTGTTTTCAGCTGTAGAGCCGTATTCATACTGGCCATTGCCGGGAGTGCCGTCGTTGTAGTCGGCACGGCCCATCATGTCACCGACAGCCTGGATGTTGACACGGAGGTAGGCGTCCATGCCTTTGACGTTTTCAGGCACTGAGTTGCCTGCGGGTTCGTCGCTCGAGCAGGCGCTCAGAAGAGCAGCCGATGCGAAAAGGAGCGCAAACGGTTTGAAAAGTTTTTTCATACGTTTAGAAAAATTAGTTTGTTAATTTGTGTATTTAATTTGTTGTTGTTCTGTTGATTGGTTAATGATGTGGTTTAAGTTTCTAAGAGTTTTTGGTTATATCATTATATAGGATGTGACAGAGTCGGGGTCGGCCTGCTCGGCTTTGAAGCGGAGTATGCGTTCGACGCTCTCGAGGGCGGCGGGCGCATCGGCGACTTTGAGTCGGGCTGCGGCGCTGAAGAGTTCGCGGGCCTGCTCATACTGACCACGGAGGGCGGCGAGAATGCCGCGAGCGTAGATGACCGAGGGGTCGCCGGCGTCGTCGCCTTTGATGCGGTCGAGATAGGATGCGGCGCGGTCAAGGTCGCCACGGCCCATAGCGGCGTTGGCGGCGTTGAGGTTGGCGGCGGGATCGGAGGGATACATACGCACTGCGGTCTCGAAGACTTCGTTATACTCGGGCGAGCCGGGAGTCATGGACTGGGCCGCACGGTAGAACTCGGAGAGGCTGAGCTTCTGTGGCTCTGTGGCGAGGATGCGGAGTATCTCTTCGAGGGTTGTGAACGAGCGTATCTTGTAGTCGATCTTGTAGTCGGTGTGACGCAGGGCGGGATACCAGTTCTGAAGCATGAAGCGGTATTCGGCGGGGTACTGGGCTTTGATCTTGGCTTCCTTGGGGTCGGGCTGGAGGTCGCTGTCGATGATGGCGAGTATCTGGTCGCGGTGGTCGATGTTCGACTGTTCGACGAAGCGGCGCAGGCCTGCCCAGTCTTCGGGCTCGTAGTCGGTGGTCACGATGCCGGCGGGGAAGCTGTAGAGCTGCTGAATGTAGTTTTTGAGGGCTGCGACACGGCCGATAGCCAGGTCGGTGTTGTGTTTATAGGGGCTCTCGGGCGATGCGAAGCCTTTGAGGCCGACCGATGTGATTGTGACGTCGCGGTCGTCGCGGACTGAGTCGATAGTGGCCTGGATTTTGGCCAGTTCGACAGTGTTGCGGCGATAGTCGGGGTAGATGACGGTCTGGTCGACGGGGAAGTCGATATAGGCGGTCTTCTTGAGTTCGCGGGTCTTGACGGTGTCGCCGACGGGGACGATGTAGGCGAATTTGGGTTCGAAAACGGGGGCGACGGGGCGGCGCAGGGGCGCGATGCGGTCGACGCCTTGTTCGATGGTGGTGTTGCAGCAACCCGAGATGCGGTAGCTGACCGAGAGGCGCGAGTCGTCGAGCCAGTCGGCGTCGGGCACCTCGCCTGCGTAATGCAGGCTTGTGAGGTGCCCCTCTTTATATAAATAGGGGGGGGTAGTCTGCATGTCGGCCTCGCGCAAGTGCTTGAAGTAGAGGTTGTGGCCTGCGACTACGACGGGTTGAAACTCGACTGACTGAGTGCTGTCGGCGTTGTGGACGACGGGCACGATTTCGACCTGTCCGTCTTTGCCGAGGTGGAGCTGCGAAAGGTCGAGGTCCATCGAAAGCATGAGTTTGTGACTGCTGCGGGCTACGTTAAGCTCGGAGACAGGAACGCGGCCGTGGACCACGGCAACAGCGGCTGATGCGGCGGGAGCGGCAGAAAGGGCCAGAACGGCAGCGGCGATGAGTGACAGTTTGTTGTTCATTGGTTTCAGAGCTATCAGAAGACGTAGACTAAGTTAATTGCGGCTTTGGTAGGGCCGAAGTAGTTGTGATGCTTGCCTTGCTCGACTTTCTTGCCGCAGCCTGCGCAACGGTAGGTGTCGTAGCGGGTGTAGGCCCATCCGATGCCGATTTCGGCTTCGAGATTCCAGTGGCGGTTGAGGATCCATGCGTAGCCGTAGCCGACGCCTGCGCCCACAAACCAGCCCTGATAGCGCATATCCTTGAGCTTGGAAAAGTCTGAGCCGAGAAATTTGAAGTCCATGTTCAGACGGCCGAAGTTATACTGGCCGCCGAGCAGATGGGCTGCGAAGAAGTGGCCTGCGAAGGTGTTGCAGAGCCAGTATCTCGCCTCGGGCTGCACGAGCCAGTGACGCCACTGTTTGCCTCCTGAGAAGCGCCAGGCGTTGAGGTTGCCCGAAAAGTCGAAAGTCCATTTGGGAGCGAGGCCGAACTCGAGGCCGAGATTGGCCGTCGTCGTTGCATCGTAGAAGAGATTGCTTTTGAGAGCAACATCCTGAGCTTTAGCACTGAAAGCGAGCGCAGAAAGGACAAAGAGCGTTATGGCAATTAATCTCGATTTCATATGTTGTCTTCAATGTGTGAGTTCCTTAGAAAAGGAATGATTTGAATGCCGTTCGACAGCAAATCATTTCGAAAAGGAGTTTCTTTGTTTATTATTTTGTGTGAGAGAGTACTTAATTTTTGGATTAATAAATCTAAATAGAACAGCCCGATTTTTTGGGGAGCAAATGCAAAATTACTCGATTGCTGCGAATTACACAAATTTTTTAACCTCAATTATCAGATTTTGCCTCATTTTTTCGGCGCAACTAACATGGGGGGGGGTAAAACGTTGGTTTTCTGAGCTTTATGAACGCGTTAAAATTTTGTTACAATCTTTTAAGAGCCGGTTCGCCAATAAACGTTAAAGGCTCTTAGCTTTGAGGATAGTGAAAAATGTCGTAAATTTGTCAAAAACAAGAGCCATGAACCCCATCGAACAGGAAATCAACAAGCTGCGCGACGAACTCAATCGCCACAACCACAAATACTACGTCGAAAACTCGCCCGAAATCAGCGACCGCGAGTTTGACGAGATGATGAAGCGCCTCGAAGCGCTCGAACAAATGCACCCGGAGTATGCCGACCCGCTGTCGCCGACGCGGCGCGTGGGCTCTGACCTGTCGAAGGGCTTCGAACAGGTGGAGCATGTCTATCCGATGCTCTCGTTGGGCAACACTTACTCGGTCGGCGAGGTCGACGACTGGGTCAAGCGCACCGAGAACGCCCTGATGGGCCGCAAAGCCGAAATCGTCGGCGAACTGAAGTTCGACGGCACGGGCATATCGCTCATCTATGAGCACGGACGGCTCGTGAGGGCCGTGACGCGCGGCGACGGCGAGAAAGGCGACGTTGTGACCGACAATGTGATGACCATCAAGAGCATTCCGCTGGTCATCACAGGCGACGATGTGCCCGATTTCTTTGAAATCAGGGGCGAAATCGTGCTCCCGTGGAAGGCATTCGAACGCCTCAACGCCGAACGCGCCTTCAACGAAGAACCGCTCTTCGCCAACCCGCGCAACGCTGCCGCCGGAACGCTCAAGATGCTCAATCCGGCCGTGGTCGCCGCGCGTGGCCTCGACGCATATCTTTACTACATGCTGGGCGAGAATCTGCCCTACGACAATCACTACGACAACATGATGGCTGCACGGCGCTGGGGCTTCAAGGTGTCCGACGCCATGACGGTGCTCCACGATATCGACGAGGTCGACCGATTCATCAGCCACTGGGACACGGCGCGCAAGGAGCTGCCCGTGGCGACCGACGGGCTGGTGTTCAAAATCAATTCGTTACGCCAGCAACTCAACCTCGGCTTCACGGCCAAGTCGCCGCGATGGGCCATAGCCTATAAGTTCGCAGCCGAAAGGGCACTCACAAGGCTGCGCTATGTGTCGTTCGACGTCGGCCGTCTGGGCTATATCACACCCGTGGCCAACCTCGAGCCTGTGCTGCTCAGCGGCACAATAGTCAAACGCGCCTCGCTCCACAACGAGGACATCATGCGCGCGCTCGACATCCACGACGACGATATGCTCTACGTCGAGAAGGGCGGCGAAATCATACCGAAAATCACGGGCGTAGAACTCTCCGAGCGCCGGGCTGACGCGCGGCCTGTGGAGTTTGTGAGTCACTGCCCTGTGTGCGGCACAGCGCTCGTCAGAGTCGAAGGCGAGGCCGCGTGGATGTGTCCCAACCGCTGGGGCTGCGCTCCGCAGATCATAGGCCGCATCGAACACTTCGTGGGCCGGCGCATGATGAACATCGACGGCATAGGCGACGAAACAGCCGCCGCACTCTACGCCGCCGGATATGTCCGCAACGCAGGCGACCTCTACGACCTCGACCGCGACAAGCTCCTGACCCTCGAAGGCTTCGGACCGCGAAGCGCCGAGCGCGTCATGGAAGGACTCGCCGCAAGCCGCGAAGTGCCCTTCGAACGTGTGCTTTTCGCCCTGTCGATACCCTACGTCGGCGAAACCACCGCCAAGCGCATAGCGCGCAGCGTAGGCTCGATCGACCGTCTCGCAGCCATGTCGGCCGCCGAGCTGACAGCCATAGAGGACGTAGGCCCGCGCATCGCCGAGAGCATCATCGAATATTTCTCGATAGAGACCAACCGCCGGACAATAGAACGTCTGCGCGCCGCCGGTTTGCAGCTCGAGACAGCCGTCGCCGCCAATGCGGCGCTGAGCGATACGCTCGCCGGCAAGAGCTTCGTCATCAGCGGAGTCTTCGCCCGCCATAGCCGCGACGAATACAAGAGCCTCATCGAAGCCCACGGCGGCAAAAACGTCGGCTCTATTTCCAAAAAGACCGACTACGTCCTGGCCGGCGAGAACATGGGGCCCGCCAAGCTCGAGAAAGCCAAATCTCTCGGCATACCCATCATCGGCGAGGACGAATTCCTCGCCATGATAGATAAATAAACGCTGCGGCCGAAGCTATCAGCAGACACAGCCATGACCGGAACGAAGGTTGGACGTGCCTCTCGACGTGAGTCCTGAGCCTCACGTCGGCCTCGGCGCTGTCGTGCACGGCGACTGCGGCCTTTGCATCCGACTGCGACTGCCGGCTGTCAGCAGCCACAAGCCTGTCTCCGACCACGACCATGGCTACAGAAGTGTCGCCGCGGACTCTGCGGACTATTTCGAGGCGTGGGTTCTCCAATGTGATTTCACTGTGCGACTGTAGCAGTTCGCGGGTGTTAGCTGCCGTGTGTAGCTCCGACAGGCGCTTGTACGACGAATCCTCGCTGACGGCAGTGACGGTTTTTCGGCTGCACGACGCAGCCGCGCTCAGGACTATCAGTCCGAGTGCAATAGCTTGTTTTTTCATAGTGTCTTGTTATACTATATATTATACATTATTATATTCAACCGCCGCATCGAAACACGGACAGGCTTTGGCGGCAAATTCGCAATGTCCGTGGATGGTCGCACCGCGATAGCGGCGACGTAGTTCGGCAAGCAACGCGGCCATAGCGCGGCGCTGAGCGGCAGTTCGAGTGTCGGCCGGACGGCCCGATGAGTCCAGACCTCCGACATAAGCCACTCCGATCGAGCGGTCGTTATGGCCCAGACAGTGAGCGCCGACATAATCGCACGCCCTACCCTGCTCCACTGTGCCGTCGAACAGGACAAGATAATGGTAGCCAATCATTTCGAAACCGCGCTGACGATGATAGCGGTCGATGTCGGCGACGCCGAGCTTGCGCCCGGCCGGAGTAGCAGTGCAATGCACGATAATCTCCGTGATAGCTTTTGTGGGCTCAAGCCGAAAACGCGGTGCATTTGTTAAAATGGTTAGCGCCGAGTGTTAAAAGTTCAGGCGTATAGTTTTACGAGGCGGAAGATGAAGAAATTACGGTCGCGGACTCCACGCATCTGTGAACGGAAGATTTTGACTTTGGAGTTGAATGCTTCGGCAGAAGCGTTGGTGGCACGCCGACGGAAGTAGTTGAGGATTGTGGGGGCATGGTTC
>JAGAOW010000168.1 GCA_017889945.1 Muribaculaceae bacterium | reverse complement strand
GGGACGCCCCGGTTTTTTACGTTCGACAGCGCGCGGGTCACGAGTCATGAAGCCGTGTTTGCGGAGCACTGCCTTGTCGTCGGGGTTGATAGCTACGAGAGCGCGAGCGATGCCAAGACGAAGAGCTTCGGCCTGACCTTTGTAGCCGCCACCGTCGAGGTTAGCCTGAATGTCGTATTTACCTTCGACATCGAGGGTTGCGAGGGGCTGTTTGACGATATACTGAAGAATCGAAGAGGGGAAATATACTTCGATGGGGCGTTTGTTGATGGTTATTGTGCCGTTACCTTCTTTGATGATGACGCGGGCAACTGCTGCTTTACGACGGCCAACTGCGTTTACTGTTTCCATGCTTCAATTATTTCAGTTTGTTAATGTCGATGACTTTGGGGTTCTGAGCTTCGTGGGGATGGCTCGGTCCGTTGTAGACGTGGAGGTTTTTGAGGATGCGGCGGCCAAGAGTGTTCTTGGGAAGCATACCTTTCATGACACGAAGGAAGAGGGGGTGCATACCCGGTTTGAGGTGCTTGTTGTAAGATTTCTTCATGAGCACTTCGGGGGTAAGTTCGCGCTGACCACCGGGATAACCTGTGTAGTTGAGATAGATTTTGTCGGTTGTTTTTTTGCCGGTAAGAACGACTTTGTCAGCGTTGACGATGATTACGTTGTCGCCACATTCGACAAAGGGGCTGTAGCAAGGTTTGTATTTGCCGCGAAGAATTTTAGCGACTTTCGAGCAGAGGCGGCCAAGATGCTGGTCGGTGGCGTCGATGATAACCCATTCGCGCTCTACCTGCTGGATGTTAGGTGATACGGTTTTGTAGCTTAAAGTATCCACTTTTAATTAGTTGATTAGTAGTTAAATAAATTTGACCGCAGTCAGGCTTGCGCTCGGCCAAAAGCGCTTCGCGAGACGACTGTCAGTGATTGATTTGGACATAATCGGACTGCAAAGGTACGAATTTAACCTGCTATTCGCAAACTTTTTAGATGAAATTTGTAGATAAAATTTCGGCATGAAGTCTGAGCGGCCCAGCTTACTTGGCCGGGGCGGAGTAGGTGGGGTCGAAGATGGTGTTGAGCAGGTGGGCGAGTCGCAGGCCGCCGCGGACAAACTGCTGTTCGATGACGGGAGTCCAGTGGGCGATGTCGTTGTAAGAGATGTTTGCGCCGGGGAGGAAGTAGGTGTAGACGTCGGCTGCGATTGCGACTGTTTCTTTGGCCCAGTCGTCGACTGTGCCGCTGATGACTTCGGCCTCTTGAGCGGGTTTGAGGCGGTCGATTTGCTGCTGCCACTCGGTATAGCTCCATTTGTGAGCGGCTTCGGGGAGCGAAGAGTCCCAGGCGGAGTGGAGGTTGGTCTCGCGATTGAAGAATTTCACTTTGATGCGGTTGCCGCCGAGGTCGGTGGCGTGGCCCATGTGGAGGGGCATGTGCATGTCGCCGACGACGTGGATGAGAATTTTGAGCGCGAGGTCGCGTTCCTGCGGAGTCGCATCGGGGTCGTTGAGGATTTCGATGTGCGATTTGATGGCTGTGACGGCGTCGCCGGCCGGGTTAGCGGGCGCTTCTTCGTAGCGGACGTCCTGATCGACGTTTTTGTAGTGCCAGGTTTTGGTGTAGGCGAGCGGACGCTGATGGCTTGCGTTGTCGAGCCAGTTGGCCCAGTAGACTATCGATTTGGCGTCGAGCATAGAGTCGACTGCGGCCTTGGTTGCGGGTGTGAGGTGCTGCTCGGCGATGTAGGCTGTCACGTCGTGGCCTTTCTGACTCCAGGCCAGAGCGTTGAGCGTGATGAATGAGAGCAGGATTATGGTCAGAAATGATTTTTTCATGGGTGTTTGTCTGTAGGTCTTAATAAGAAGACGGACCGTCGGTCAGATAGCTGATCTTACGGTCCGTCGAATGGGGTTTGTTGCAGAACTTTTATGCTTCGGCGGTTTCGACGACTGCGGGAGCGACGTTGATGAATTTACGTCCGCCTTTGCCTTCGGTAAAGACGACAGTTCCGTCAATCAGGGCATAGATTGTGTGGTCTTTGCCCATGCCGACATTTTGTCCGGGATGGTGGACTGTGCCGCGCTGGCGTTTGATGATGTTACCTGCTTTTGCAAACTGGCCACCGAATATTTTGACGCCGAGTCGTTTGCTTTCTGACTCACGGCCGTTCTTAGAACTACCAACACCTTTTTTATGTGCCATTTTCGATAAAATTTAAAAGGT
>JAGAOW010000167.1 GCA_017889945.1 Muribaculaceae bacterium | reverse complement strand
TATGACGGGCCGTTGGGATTGGATGCCTTCTTATATTTTATCTCTGTCGGCGTGATGTCAGAGACAACGGCCTTCACGATATCGCCGTTGCGCAGCACAATCAGGTCTTCGGCGAAAGCGTATCCCGCCACGAGCAACAGACAAGGTATGATGAGCTTCTTCATAGCTGCAATCATTTTATGTTGCCGCCGGCACGCATGCCGTCTTCGACCTCTTTCCAGAGATTTTTGTTGATGATATGAACGATATCGAAAATCATCAGGCCGTCGGAAGCGCGGAGGTTCATCTCAATGGCGCGGGGCAGACGCGAGGTGTCGAAATAGAGCTGGTCGACGAGCACACCGCCGAGGACGTCATTGTCGCCCATAATGTCGCGCAGATGCTCGCACGAGCCTTCGACGCAGTACCATGAGCCCTGATGTCCGCGGCTGTCGGTTTCGTTCCAGACAGTGTTGGGATTGTTGCGGCTTTCCTCGATTGTGATGTCGGTGTAGTAATTGCCTGTCGTGTAGAGGTCGATGAGCTCGGCATAGCCGAAATCCTTGTATTTGGGCGTAGCCCAGTCGAAATCCTTCGACGGGTCATAGTTCTTGCTGGCGAAATTGACGCCGACTTCATAATATGACGGATACCATGCGCCGGTGTAGGTTGAGAATATGGCGTCGGGCTTGGTGGCCTTGACTTCGTTGCGGGCGCGGCCCATGAAATCGGTTATGTTCTTGGTACGCCACTCGATCCACTGTTTGTAGTATTTACCCGGAATGACCTCGAAGCGGCCGTTGTCGCCGGTTTTCTTGAGCGAAAGGATATCGTCTGGGAATTTGGCCACACGTTTGCCGATATATTTTTCAAACTCGCGGCGCGAGAGGTCGGAGAAGTCGGCGGTTATGCCGTCGTAGCGCACGCGGTCGAGGATAATGCCGTCAACCTTAGGATATTTCGTCAGGATTTCTTTCATAACCGAGATGATATAGTCCTGATATTCAGGGTTGATGGGGTTGACCATACCGCCGTATTTGTTTTTCTGCTCGGTAATGGGGATGATGCCGCGGTCGGGGTCAAGCACCATGCTCGCCCACTCGGGATGACCCTCATAGATAAGACCTTTGTCGATGTAGTTGTGACCGGCGCAGAAAGTGTTCATCGAAGCGAGAACCTTGATGCCGCGGCGATGGGCGGCCTCGATAAATTTGCCGAGATAGTCGAAGTTGACTTCGACATCGTCGTTGTTGCCTCGATATTTCGGAGCAAGTTCGCTGTCATAGAGCAGATAGCCGGTAATAGGTCTGATGCAGACCGCCGCATGGGTAAAGCCGAGGTCGGCAATCTTGTCGATATAGTAGTCGATGGTGTCGGGATTGCTGAAGCGCTTGATGTTGGCTTCGGCATCAAACCACATCAGCGCCGGCTTTTTATGCTTGGGTAACTCATAGCGGAAAGGCGCGGCGGGAATGCCGACATTGTTGAACAGCGAGCTTTCATAATAATTATGGTAGCCATAGCGCACTTCGACCGGGTTCTTGACCGGGCTCGTAACGACCACTTTGTCATGGCCCAATGCCGTAGCTTCGGCGGGATAAACCTTGCCGAAGGGGTCGACTACCTCAAAGCCCGACAGCGGCACACGCGTAGGAGTCAGACCGTTGGCCGAGTTATGCCATTCGATTGTAATGGTTTTGCCGTCCTCGCCGAGCGAAGCCGATTTGATGCGTGGAGCATCGGCCGAAATGCCCTGACGACCATAGGTCTTTTCGAGAGCGAGATAAGCCAGACGTTCGCCGACAGGAATTTTCTTCGGCGGGTGGATAAAGACGCTGTCGCCGCAGTCGCCGATTGTCGCCATGCCGATATTGGGCATATCGTCGAGCAACTGACGCTGCACTTCACGCATGCGGCAGATGCCGTCGCCTTTTGCTCCGAAAGGCGCGAGCTGGACGTAGTAGAAAGGCATTTCGGGATTGCGGAACACCTTCTGCCAGTCTTCGACCATGGCGGGGAAAAGCTGACGGTAAGGCTCGGGGTTAATCGAATTGGCCTCGCCTTGATACCATATCGCACCGGCTACGGGGAAGCCTTCCCACGGATTGACCATGGCGTTGTAAAGCAGTGTCGGAGTGCCTTCGCGCCAGCCGAATTCAGTCTGGCCTGCTGTCGGCAGCTCGATGTCTTTGAACTGGCTGTCGAATGTCTCGCGGGCCATCCACGCTTCGATTTTCGAATTGCTCCAGCAGCACTGTATAAGTCCGACAGGTATGTCGAGAGCCTCCTGGATATAGTTGCCGAAAACATAGCCGACAACGCTGAAATCGGCTACGGCAGCCGATGTGGCACGCGTCCATTCGCCGCCGATGACACTGTCCTTGGGCGTGGTCGACCAGTCGCGGGGCTGACGGAAGAGCCTGAGTTCGCGCGAAGGATGAGTTTTGGCGATAAGATCTATTGTTCCGTGCGACGGCTGACCGGCAAAACCTTTGACCGGCATTTCCATATTCGACTGTCCGCCGCAGACCCAGACGTCGCCGATAAGGACATCCGAAAGAGTCACATCGCCGTCGCTGTCAGTGATTTTGATGTCGTAAGGGCCACCGTAAGAAGGTGTCGGCAACTCGACGCTCCATGCGCCCGAAGCATCCGCTACGGTTTTGAGTTTGTTTTTATTCCAGTCGGCCGAAACTTTGACCTCCGACTTGGCTTTGGCCGTGCCGTGAAGTCTGACCACTGCATTCTGCTGCAGGACCATATTGTCGGAGAAAATACGCGCAGGTTTGACCACTGCGTTTGCAACCGATGTACAGGCTGCCGTGGCAGCCACAAGCATAAAGGCTTTGAAAAGGGTTTTAATCATTGAAGTGAAGTATATCTGGATAATGATAGTTTTAAAATTCTATTTCACAGGGCTTAGAGTAACGTAAGCTTCAGTTGGTCGACGAGGCTTTCGAATTCGGAATTGGTGCGCTTCATGTGCTCGAACACCTCGCGTTCGGTCCATGTTTTTGGTGACGACGGACCGTCCTTGATGACCGGCTCGAGGCTGAAACGATCGTTGAGCAGACTGTCGCGCATAAACTTGTTGATATTCTGAAGATTTTCGTTGAGCAGATTTATCTGCACATCATTTTCGACAGCTACACGGTAGTGGTCGGCGGCCGTGCGTTCGGGCCGGCATGTGCGCATGACGTTGACCAACAGACGCGCCGCACTGTGCGACTGGATATACGACTGCCAGAATGTCGTCACGGCTTCGTCCGAATAAGGCGTTTCGCGCATTGCGCTTTCCTGAACGGCCACCTGCTTCGGCTGCTCGGCCTGACGATGACGCAGTGTCAGCTCGGGGGTGTTCAGCTTCAGCTTGGGTTTGGCTATCGCCGGAGCGCTCGTCTCGCTGCGGGGCTGAACCTGCGGCGCAGCAGGCGTAGGCGTATATGCGGGCGCAGGACTCGGCGCCGGCGCTGCCTCACGGACATTCGCAGCCGTAGCCGCAGCCGGGCTTGCAGCCTGTGCGGGTTTAGTTTGTGCTGTCGGAGCGGCAATCGGTTTCAACTGCCCCTCGCCATTGCCGCTAATTTTGTGGGAGGGGCTGACTCGTTGGCATAGCTTGATGAGCATCAGCTCGACGAGAAATTGTTTGTTGGATGCCTGCCGGTAGTTGAGATCGGTGTCGTTGCAGATATCCATCGCTCTGTAGAGGAAATCGGGTTTGCACCGCGACGCCAGTTGCGCCATCTCAACCCGCATGTCGTCGGGAATTTCAAGCAGTTGCAGGGTGCGGCTGTCGCAGGCAAGCATCAGGTCGCGGATATACAGCGCCAGACCGTTGACAAAGAATTGCGAGTCAAAACCTTTGTCGCGGATTTCCTTATAGATGGTCAGCGCTTCAGGCACATTGTCGCCGAGGAAGGCCTCTATCAGACGTTTATAGTAGGCATGGTCGAGGACATTGAGATTCTCGATGGTCGACTCGTAGGTAATGTTGCCTCTCGACGACGCTGCGACCTGGTCGAAAATCGAAAGCGCGTCGCGCATCGCTCCGTCGGCCTTCGACGCTATAACCGCAAGCGCAGCCGGCTCGGTATTGATATCCTCCTGAGCGGCGACATACGACAGATGTCCGACCATGTCGCGGATGCTTATGCGGTTAAAGTCATATATCTGGCATCGCGACAGAATTGTCGGTATTATCTTGTGCTTTTCGGTCGTGGCGAGGATGAATATCACATACGACGGCGGCTCTTCGAGCGTCTTTAGAAAGGCGTTGAACGCTGCCGTCGACAGCATATGGACTTCGTCGATGATAAACACACGGTAGCGCCCTTGGGTCGGAGGCAGCTGCACCTGCTCTATCATGCTGCGGATGTCTTCGATACTATTGTGTGAGGCGGCGTCAAGCTCGACGATGTTGAGCGACCGGCCTTCGTTGAATGCAATGCAGGAGCGGCATTCGTTGCAGGCTTCGCCGTCGGAGGTCGGGTTTTCGCAGTTGATTGTCTTTGCGAAAATACGCGCACACGACGTCTTGCCGACTCCTCGCGAGCCGCAGAACAGATAGGCATGGGCAAGCCGGTCCGACGCTATCGCATTTTTCAAAGTGGCGGTCAGCGCCGGTTGGCCGACCACCGACGCAAACGTCGACGGGCGGTATTTTCGTGCTGATACGATGTAGTGTTCCATATACTTGCAAAGATAATCGTTTTTGCCCAATATGCAAAAAAGTAACCGACGAGTCTCGCCGGTTACCTCAATTTCTTCTATTTATGGACGTATTAGAACATAACTTTTGTCACCGTATTGCCGACTTTTTTAACATATATGCCGTTGCGGGGATTCGTAACGACTACACCCTGAAGATTGTAGTAGACAGGAGCTTCGGCATTTTCGTCAACAATCTCTTCGATACCGCTCTGAGATGCCTTGGTAATTGATATCGAACCCTTAAGCAGATCGATATCAATATTATAAGTGCCGGCTTCGGCTATTTGCCATTTACGGTCATTTGTTCCGTCAGCGACTATTTTAGAATAATCAATATTGCCGTCGCCGTCAACTCCGGCAAAGAACCACGGGCCGTTCCATCCGCCGTTATAGCTGTTCGAATCAATTTTGAACTCACCGACCTTCAAATCTCCACGCCATGTAAATTTGAACGGATCGCTTTCTCCGCCCCATTTCAGAGGAGTTCCGTCGTACGGTGTCCAGCCGCCGGCTGTTGCATTGCCTACCATATATAAGGCATTGTATCGGATAGGATTATCCTGATATTCAGCTTTTGTTACCGAAACTGTCATATCGTTAAGATTGCAAACAACTTTATAGTTTGCACTTTCCTTAACTTTGAATTTATTATCATTTATGCCACCCTGAACGAGTTTGTAGATAAAATAATGGTCTGTCGAAGAATTGCGATACTCTTCATTAGGATCGTTGTAGTTTATTCCGCATGTGAATTTGAACTCTTCTTCTCCTTTAAGGTAAGCTATACAACTGAATACGTTCTCATTTTCAGCGACAGGAGGCATCAGAATACCATCAACAACCTCCCAGCCGCCGGGTGTTGCACTGCCAATGATTTTCAAATGACTAACAGCAGAGGCTCCGAAAGCCACTGATAACATAATAGCCGAAGCCGCCAGTTTGGTAAAATTAAACATAAGCTACAATTTTAATTAGTTGGATTAGTTTGATTAGTTTGGAAATGGTTTAGATTTAATTGCCCATTTAAATTTATGGTTACAAAAATAGGCATAAACAGCCCGCTTAAAAAGGCTAAGGCCCTGACATAGGCAAATAAGTAGTTGTTTTACCACACTTCACAACCATAAACGCCTATATTTAAGCACATTACAAATCAAGCAGCATAAATAATTGGTAGCTGTATAAACACATTTACCAAGGCAAATATACTTATACAGCTACCCATTTATGCCCGAAAATCGCTTTTCGGGCTATGTCGACGTGGCCGAATCGCCACGACTTTTTCAGTCTTCGAGATAATAGTCGATGGTCGTTACCACGCGTATATTTTTGATATACGGCGTATACTGGTCGCGATCTTCGATCGAGAACTGACCCTGACGGGCTGTCTTTATCTTGCCGAGACGGCTTTCTGAGTCGGCGGCAAATTTGTCGGCAGCCTCTCGCGCATTGCGTGTTGCCTCGGCTATCATTTCGGGCTTGATGGTGTTGAGTTCGGTATACTCATATCGAGTCTGATACTGATAGTTCTCGGCCACGACTGCCACACCCTCCTTCATCAAGTCGGTCTGACGGTCGATCAGTTTGCGTATCTGGTCGACTTTCGACGAGGTTACCACTATGACATTCGTCACATTGTAGCGCACTCTGACATTTTCGGCGTTGTAGCTGTCGGCAAGCCGGTCGGTTACAGCCGGCGGATTGACCGATATCTCGCTCTCCTCTATGCCGTTGCCCTTGAGAAACTTGATTATCGTGGCATTATTGCTTTGGATTTTCTTATAGATAGATACTAAGTCATTGCCCATCTCTTTGGTCACGATAGGCCATGTGACCTTGTTGGCCGGAACCTGGCGCTCGCAAAGGCCGCGGACCGAAACATCGCGGTCGCGGTCACTGAATTTGTCAATACCCGACTTCAGACACAGTCCGAGGACTATGATACCGGCTGAAACTATGGCAGCCGAAATGATTGTTGTTTTATTCATGTCAGTATACTTGAGTGAATGTTATCTTATAACTCTTCCGACAGCCGGGCAAATTCCTCGGCGTAGCGGTTGAGCGCATTGTAGGTGTTTTGATTTTTAGCGTCGAGGACATTGTTAACCTCTGCCTGATAGAGCGTCGACCCGAAAGTGAACATATATCCGAAGCGTTTCAGATACTCATCGTCGTTGCGCATATCCTGCATCAGCTTCTCGCGGTTCTCTTGGTCGTCCTCGTCGACGATGTCTTCGACGCGCGATATCAGATATTTGAGTATTGACTCATGCTGCTTCAGCATCTGGTCATAGTCGTCCTGCGTCAGACTCTCGTTGCGGACTATTTTGCCCGACAGTTTCTCGCAGACCTTTGAATCATAACCCGATGAGCACGACGCAACAAGCAGGCCGATGCAAAGCAATGCCGGGATAATCAGTCTATTCTTCATTATTATATTCAAGCTATGTAACTATATTCTTGCTAAAAGTCCTTAATACAACAATTCTTCGCGGGCGTTGGTTGCAGCTGCGATGTTTGTCTTGCAAACATACGATTTTTTACGAATATGTCTTAACTTTGCACTAAAGAATTTTGAAATCTCTTATGCGCATCGATATTATTACCGTTTTGCCCGAAATGCTCGAGTCTCCCCTGGGATGCTCCATCATCAAACGCGCCCGCGACAAAGGCCTCGTCGAAATCTGCGTTCATAATCTCCGCGACTACACCACCAACCGCCACCGCAAAGTCGACGACTATCCTTTCGGAGGCGACGCTGGCATGGTCATGCAGGTCGAGCCCGTCGACCGCTGCATCTCTGCTCTCAAAAGCTGCCGCGACTACGACGAAGTCATTTTTACCGCGCCCGACGGGGAGGTGTTCAATCAGCGCATGGCCAACTCTTTGTCGATGCTTGACAACATAATCATCCTTTGCGGACACTACAAAGGTGTCGACTACCGCATCCGCGAGCATCTGATTACACGCGAAATTTCTGTCGGAGACTATGTTCTGACCGGGGGCGAAATGCCGGCGGCAATCATTACCGACGCTATCGTGAGACTGATTCCAGGCGCTATCGGCGACGAGCAGAGCGCACTTTCGGATTCTTTTCAGGACAATTTGCTCGAACCGCCGATTTACACCCGACCAGCTTCATACAACGGATGGGATGTTCCCGAAATTCTGCTTTCGGGCCATCAGGCTAAAATCGACGAATGGCGTCATGAGCAGGCCGTCGAGCGAACACGCCGCCTACGCCCCGATTTGTTAGATTGATTTGAGTCCGACGTAGAGGACTATCAGCACCGCGGTCAGCACTACCATCAGCACCGCCGACGCCACTATCGCCGTGATGGCGGTGTTGCGCCACGAGCGTGTCGACGCTTTAAGGCCGAAACAGCCGCATACAAAAGCAAAAACACTGACTGCAAGCGCTATTTTGCCGTTAAACGACAGAAGAACCCACGCCACAAACGCAGCTATTATGGCCGTCAGGGCCAAATAGTTGAACTTGACGCGTGAATCGCGGACTTCGCTCGCTGCCGTCTGCTCGGCCGCGACATCCGTGTTTGTTATTTCTTCTTTCGCTTTTTTCATAACGCAAAATTAATGCTTTGTCATTAAAAACACAATACCTTTGTGTAAATATGACAATTTTTGTGAAAAAAAGTTTAGACCCCGTTCCCCAATATTTGTTAACGCTGGGGTCGCATATCTCTGAGTGATTTTTGTTTTGTAATGAAGGAGCGTAGCCGTAGCTACGTGACTGAAGAACAAGGCAAAAAGCGCCAGAGAGATGCGATGCAAAGTCAATATTATCCGTCAACACACAACTTAATACACCGCAATTCAGTTATGTGAAACTGGAGTATGTAAAATCAAATTTCGGGATATCGGAATTCAAGCCGATTGATGGCAAGAGAGTTGTGGAATGTACCTTTTCGTGGCTTGAATCATTCAGACAAATAAACAGGAATAACGAACAGTTCCTATACACCGCAAAAGGAGTTGCAATGGTGGCGAGCAATGTTTATGTTGCGTTTCGTCTAATTAAACACCATATCCAGTTCATCTCTGATATTTGTATTCTCAGCTGTGGCATAAGTTACCATCGCCTCGGCCAATCGTCATGCATCTGCGTCCGCTTGTTTCGGTCACAATGCAACCGCATTGCTCCCTCACTGCGTGAACACATCTGCATAACGCCTGACCGCCCCAACGTTAACAAATATTGGGGTACGGGGTCTTATACAAACGCGGCTGATTTTTCGAAAATATGCTGCTTTAATGCGCCTCAAGCCAGTTTGCGCCGACTCCGACACTCACTTCGAGTGGAACACGCCCCTTATAAGCTCCGACCATCAGCCTGACGACAAGTTCGTTCAGCTCGGCCTGCTCTTCGGGCACGACATTAAACACCAATTCGTCGTGGACCTGCATTATCATGCGCGACTTCAGGCCGCGATGACGTATCTCGCGGTCGATGTCAATCATAGCTATTTTGATTATGTCGGCTGCCGAGCCCTGCAGCGGAGCGTTGATGGCATTGCGCTCGGCATAGCCGCGGACCACTGCGTTCCGCGAGCTGATTTCGGGCAGGAAACGCTTGCGCTGCATGATGGTCGACACATAGCCGTCTTCGCGGGCCTGCTGAACTATGTCTTTCATATATTTTTCCACTCCGGGATATGTCTTCATATACCCTTCGATAAGCTCTTTGGCCTCCGAACGCGGTATCGCAAGACGCTCGGCTAGTCCGAAGGCCGATATGCCGTAGATGATGCCGAAATTGGCCGTCTTGGCCTTGCGGCGCTGATTGTCACTCACATCGGCGGGGTCGAGATGATAGATTTTGGCGGCTGTAGCGCGGTGTATGTCCTGATGCTCGACAAATGCCTCGATCATCGTCGGGTCGCCGCTGAGATCGGCCATCAGACGCAGCTCGATTTGCGAGTAATCGGCGCTCAGCATCACATCGCCCTTGTTGGGGATGAAAGCCCGGCGCACTTCCCTGCCCTCGTCTGTGCGTATATGTATATTCTGCAGATTCGGATTGGCCGACGATATACGCCCGGTGGCCGTAACAGTCTGATTATAGGTAGTGTGTATCTTGCCTGTCTGAGGATTGATGAGTTTAGGCAACGCGTCGACATATGTGGTCAGCAGCTTTTTAAGTCCGCGTATCTCGAGGATTAGGTCGACTATCGGATGTTTGCGGCGATATTTTTCGAGTGTCTCTTCGGTGGTCGACCATGCGCCGCGCTTGGTGCGCTTTGCCGACGGGTCGAGCTGCAGTTTGCCGAACAGGACTTCGCCCACTTGCATCGGCGAGCCTAAGTTGAAGACCGTGCCGGCAAGCTCATAGACCTGCTGCTCCAACGACGAAAGACGGCTTGTGAGCTTGCGCGACTGTGACTGCAGTTCGGCTGTGTCGATTCTGACACCCTCCCACTCCATGCCGGCAAGCACGGCGGCAAACGGAAATTCAATCTTGTCGAGCAGGTGTGTCTGTCCCTGACGCTCTATCTCCGCGAGCATGACGGGCGCAAGGCGGCGCACGAGCATGGCAGTCTCGGCGTGAGCGGCCTCATAACGCTGTGGATCACTCTGATAGGCGGCTTTGATATCGGCGGCGCTTAGGTCGTAGTCGAGAGTTTTGTGCTTGAGATAGGCAGCCGCAAGGGTCGTTACCTTATGGCTCATCTCGGGCGAGAGTATATAGTGGGCTATGGAGGTGTCGAAATATCGTGCTGTCAGTTCCACATTTTCGCGGCGCAGCAGAATCATGTCGCGCTTGATGTCGCTGCTGACTATGACAGTGGTCGGCGAAGCAAACAGCGGAGCTACTGCCGCAAGCACCTCATCGCGGCCCATGCCCTGAGGCGGCAGGGCTATATAGGCGCTGCTGCTGTCATCGATGTTGAGCGCCAGGCCCTCGAATCTTGCGGTCATCGCCTCATCGCCCAAGGCAAACAGCGAAACTCCGGTCATCGGCGCCGTCATAGCACGCTCCACAAACCGGCTGATTTCACTTTCGCTTTTAAAAGTTACTTTCTCGGGCCGCTCGCTGCTGAGAGTTTCGGCCTGTGGCTCGGCCTCGGACACGTCAAACAGCGAACCCATGTTCGGAGTTCCGGCCGCCGGCTGGGCTGTCTCTGCCTGTACGGGCCGTTTGAGGCGGGCGGCAAAAGTTTTGAATTCCAGTTCGTCATATATTGCGCCGAGCGCATCGGTGTCGGCTTCTTTTCTCAGAAGCATTTCGGGTGTCACTTCCACCGGCACATCGGTTCTGATTGTGACCAGGACCTTTGAGAAGCGGATTTGCTCGGCGTTGTCGCTGATTTTGGTGCGTAGAGCCCCCTTGAGACTATCGACATTGTCGAGCAGATTCTCGACCGAACCCCATTCTGTGATTAGCTTCGATGCGGTCTTTTCGCCTACGCCTGTGCAGCCGGGGATGTTGTCGCTCGCGTCGCCTTCGAGTGCAAGCAGGTCGATGACCTGCTTGGGTGTCGATATACCGTAACGTTCGCAGACCTCTTTGACGCCTCTGATTTCAAAGCCCTGGCCGCGGAGCGACGGACGATACATATATGTATGACTGTCGACCAGCTGACCGTAGTCTTTGTCGGGAGTCATCATATAAGTCGTCATGCCTTCGTTCTCGGCCATCTTCGCAAGTGTGCCGATGACGTCGTCGGCCTCGAAGTCGGCCATTTCGATTACCGGTATGCGATAGGCATCGAGTATTTTTTTTATATAAGGTATGGAAAGAGTGATGTCTTCGGGCTGCTTGTCGCGCTGAGCCTTATACTCGGGATAGAGTTCATGACGGAATGTTTTGCCTCCGGGTGGGTCAAAACATACTGCTATGTAATCGGGCTTTTCCTTGCGAAGAATTTCGTCGAGAGTGTTGCAGAATCCGAATATCGCCGAGGTGTTGGAACCCGTCGACGTGAAGCGCGGCGAACGGATCATCGCGTAATAAGCCCTGTATATAAGCGCGTAAGCGTCCAAAAGAAACAACTTTTTATCTTCCATGAAATATCGTTTGTTGCGTTTTACAGCTCTAAAATTACAAAGAATCAGCCATTTCATCAAAAAAAGTTGTTTCCTTTGCACCTTGTAAAATGAATCTATGACGACTCTCGAAGCCATACACCGCACGATTGCCCCTGAGCTGCAAAGGCTCAACGAGCTTATCAGCAGTCAGCTCTCGACATCAAATCTTTTGATGAACAGAGTCGTCTCGGCGCAATTAAGCTCTAAAGGAAAGCAGATCAGACCGATTATCGTCATTCTCTGCTCTAAGCTTTTAGGATCTATCAACCCCAAGACCATAGCCGCGGCCGCTTCGGTCGAACTCCTCCACAACGCGACTCTTATCCACGACGACGTCGTCGACGACTCAAAGACTCGTCGCAACCGCCCGACTATCAATTCGATTTGGGACAACCATATTGCCGTCCTCGTCGGAGACTATTTTGTGTCGTGCGCCATGCAGCAGGCCATTTCGACAGGCGACATCCGCATCATCGACGCCATTTGTCATCTCGGCAAACTGCTCTCTCTCGGCGAAATCGACCAGATTTATAACGCGCGTTACCACACCCTGACCGAAGAAGCCTATTACAATATTATATCCAACAAGACTGCTTCGCTCTTTGTCGCCTGCGCCAAAATGGGTAGCCTCGCCGTCGGTGTCGACGACAGCAGGCTCGACCGACTCGCCGAGTTTGCTCGCCTGCTCGGTCTCTGTTTCCAAATTCGCGACGACATTTTCGACTATTTCAGCAGCGACTCTGTTGGCAAGCCGACGAGCAACGACCTTCGCGAAGGCAAAATTACCCTGCCCCTCCTCCACGTCCTTCTTCAGGAAGAGCTTCCCCGCCATGACGACATGCTCGAACTTTCTCGCAAAGAAATACTCGAAGACGACGACATCGCGGCTCTCATTTCATATGCCGTCGACAACGGCGGCATCGAATATGCCTTCTCAGAGATGCGACGCTTGCGCGACTGCGCCGTTAATGTCCTTGCCGACTTCCCCGACTCCGAAATAAAAACAGCCCTCGTCTCCCTCTTCGACTACATCATCGAACGAGACCACTAATCGTCCTGAATATTTGGAATTTGTCGGCCTGTTGATTATATTAGCAAAAAATCATTCTAAAACAACCTACTATGTCTGCTATTTCGAACATTGTTGCAAAATGCCTGATTATTTCCATATTGTTGTTTAGTGCTAATACTTCCCTCGCACAGACCACTGACACCAGGTCAGACATACAATCAGACTTTAAGCCGCAGATTGAATATGTAAAAATCTTAAAAATCGAGCAACAGACCGAGCAGCAGACCTATGATGTTTACTTTGAAGTAAAATATTCTGGGGCAGATTATATCACGACTGAAATTGAAGAGGAATTCAGCACATGGACGCGTACTGAATTTATAGATGAGGCTTCTCCCGCGAAAGGTGTCTGTCAACAGATAACCGCTCCATTTAAAGCGTGGATTAATTTCAGCGTGAGAAATGATTACGGATTCTGTACTTATACCGTTGAATTTGACCCGTATGGCAAAGTTGTCGATACTCGGATCACATCCGATATAACCGACATCATGCTTTCTGAGCAGATTAAACACGTCGAAGTTTACAACATTAACGGAACGTCTGTCGGCATATTTAATTCCATACCCGATTCAATCGCCGCTTTAGCCAAAGGATGCTACATTCTTAGGATGGTCTATGCTTCGGGAAAAGTGACTGTTAAAAAATTCATCAAATAATTTTAACGTTGCCTTTCCGGCTTTCGCCGCTTTATCGTATTTGACAGATTTTTCGTAAATTTGCCAACCGATAAATACTACACAAATATATGACCTCGTCAGGCACCATAACTCTTATTATCATACTGGTTCTGATCTACGCAATCATAAGCGGATTCATGAAAGGCCTCTTGTCGCAGATCGGTCAGATTGCCGGCATGATTATCGGTGTTCTTGCATCGAGAGCTTTGACTCCGTCGATTATCTCCATGCTTAGCGTCGACGCCGGCAGCGATACGGCCTCGACCGTAACCACTGTCCTGTGCTACATCCTTGTCTATCTCGCGGCATACTTCTGTGTGGTTCTTGTCGCAAAACTTGTCAAGCTCGTTGTCAGAGTCGCTTGTCTCGGTGCGCTCGACCGCATAGGCGGCGCCCTGTTCAAAGCGCTGAAATGGGCGCTGATTCTCAGTCTGGCTTACAACTTCGCGACTGCCGTGCATCCGCCTCTGTCTCCCGGCGAGCAGGCCAACGTCGTTGAGCGCACGGTCTACGGTCTCGCTCCGGCTCTGCTCGACATGTGGCATTCGAGAACAAGTTAAGTGTCTAATTTGTATAATTAACATGGCAAACGATAATAGACAAACAACGTTTGACAATGCAGACCAAGGCTCTGAAGCCCTGCGCAATGTCACTCAAAATGAATATAAATACGGCTTCGTTTCGGACATCGACAGCGATATCATTCCCCGCGGGCTCAACGAAGACGTCATACGTCTGATTTCCAGCAAAAAAGGAGAGCCCGACTGGCTGCTCGACTTCAGGCTCAAAGCTTTCCGCCACTGGCAGACTCTCGAAATGCCGACATGGGCGCATCTCAAAATTCCCGAAATCGACTATCAGGCTATCAGCTACTATGCCGCGCCTAAGAAAAAAGACGCACCCAAGAGCCTCGACGAAGTAGACCCCAAACTTATCGACACTTTCAACCGTCTCGGCATTCCTCTCGAAGAGCAGAAAGCTCTGAGCGGCATGGCCGTCGACGCGGTTATGGATTCGGTTTCAGTAAAAACCACTCATCGCGAGAAACTTGCCGAACTGGGCGTCATCTTCTGCTCTTTCAGCGAGGCCGTCAAGGATTATCCCGACCTCGTCCGCCGCTATCTCGGCAAAGTAGTCAGCTATCGCGACAATTTCTTTGCAGCTCTCAACTCGGCGGTGTTCAGCGACGGGTCGTTCGTGTATATCCCCAAGGGCGTCCGTTGCCCGATGGAGCTGTCCACTTACTTCCGCATCAACGCATCGGGAACAGGACAGTTCGAACGCACTCTGATTGTCGCCGACGACGACAGCTATGTCAGCTATCTCGAAGGTTGCACCGCTCCGATGCGCGACGAAAATCAGCTGCATGCCGCCATCGTCGAAATTATCGTCGAAGAGCGCGCCGAAGTCAAATACTCTACCGTGCAGAACTGGTATGCCGGCGACAGCGAAGGCAAGGGCGGCGTCTACAACTTCGTTACCAAACGCGGTCTCTGCCGAGGCGACTACTCAAAACTGTCATGGACTCAGGTCGAAACCGGTTCAGCAATTACATGGAAATATCCCGGCTGCATTCTGGCCGGCGAAGGCTCGGTCGGTGAATTCTATTCTGTGGCGGTTACAAACAATTATCAACAGGCCGACACGGGAACAAAGATGATTCATATCGGCAAAAACTCTCGCTCGACTATAGTTTCAAAGGGCATTTCGGCCGGTCACAGCGAGAATTCATACCGCGGTCTGGTAAGCGTTGCGCCGGGGGCGTCAGGCGTCAGGAACCACACTCAGTGCGATTCGCTCCTGCTTAGCTCCACTTGTGGCGCACACACCTTCCCCTACATAGATGTTAAAAACGAAACAGCCGTCGTCGAGCACGAAGCCACCACTTCCAAGATTTCGGAAGACCAGCTGTTCTACTGCAATCAGCGCGGCATACCCACCGAGGAGGCCGTCGCTCTGATTGTCAACGGCTACGCCAAGGAAGTCATGAACAAGCTCCCGATGGAGTTTGCCGTCGAAGCTCAGAAACTGCTGTCTATCACACTCGAAGGCTCGGTCGGATAGTCCTTTAATCACGCTCTAAAAACATTTACTCAATATGGAAGATATACTGCTCAAAGTCGACAATCTCCACGCCGGCATAGAAGGCAAAGAAATACTCAAAGGCATCAACCTCACTGTCAGACCGGGCGAGGTACACGCAATCATGGGCCCTAACGGCTCAGGCAAAAGCACTCTCTCGGGTGTTCTCGCCGGCGACCCCAAATTCAACGTTACCGAAGGCTCGGCTATGCTCCACGGAGTCGACTTGCTCGCTCTGTCGCCAGAAGACCGCTCACACGAAGGTCTGTTTCTCTCGTTCCAGTATCCTGTCGAAATTCCCGGTGTGTCGATGGTCAATTTCATGCGCGCAGCTCTCAACGCCAAGCGCAAATATTTCAACGAAGAACCCCTCTCGGCCGGCGAATTTCTCAAGCTTATGCGTCAGAAACGTGAGATTGTCGAACTCGACAACAAACTCGCGTCGCGCTCTGTCAACGAAGGCTTCTCGGGCGGAGAGAAAAAGCGCAACGAAATTTTCCAGATGGCCGTCCTCGAACCGCGTCTGTCCATCCTCGACGAAACCGACAGCGGTCTCGACATCGACGCTCTGCGCATAGTCGCCGGCGGCGTCAACCGTCTGCGCACAGAGCGCAATGCGACCATCGTCATTACCCACTATCAGCGCTTGCTCGACTATATACGTCCTGATTTTGTCCACATCCTCTACAAGGGCCGCATCGTCTATTCGGGAGGCCCTGAACTCGCCCTTGAGCTTGAGGAAAAAGGCTACGACTGGATTAAACAGCAGGTAGACAATCAATAATGTCAGTCATGAGTTCTCTCAATCAATATATTGACCTTTTCGAACACAACCGCCGTCAGCTCTATGACTCTTCGCCGGAGGTGTTCAACCGCTTGCGTCCGGCCGCGCTTTCTGCGCTCGAACGCCTGGGACGCTTCCCCGGCAAGCGCGACGAGGGCTATCGCAATTTCTCTGTCGACGAAGTGTTTGCCCCCGACTTCGGTGTCAACGTAGGCCGAGTCAGTTTTGCAGTCGATGTCGCCCGGACCTTCCGCTGCGACGTTCCCAACCTCAGCACCCTGCTCGGCGTAGTCGTCAACGACGAATTCCGTCCGACAGCCACACTTCTTAAAAATTGTCCCGAAGGCGTGACAGTCATGTCGCTCGCCGAGGCAGCCCGCCGTTATCCCGACCTCGTCGCCTCCCGGCTCGGCAACATCGCTGACAACAGCAGCGCTTCGGCAGCGCTCAACACCCTCCTACTTCAGGACGGTGTGTTTGTCCACATTGCGCCCGGGGTGCGCCTTGACAAGACCATTCAGATAGTCAATATCTTCAACGCCTCGGCCAACCTGCTTAGTTTCAGACGCGTGCTGGTCGTTGTCGAAGACGGTGCGTCGGCCCGTCTGCTTATGTGCGACCACACCCAGAACACAGACAACGACTATCTCTCGTCTCAGGTCGTCGAGATTTTTCTCGGCCGCGGCGCGTCGCTCGACTACTGCGACATCGAGGAATCATCTGAGCGCACATCGCGCCTCTCGCAGATGTATGTCAGCCAGGAGGCAGACAGCAACCTGAGTGTCAACGCCTCTTCGCTCACAGTCGGCCATACGCGCAATGAATACCGCGTCGACCTGCTCGACCGCGGTGCATCGGCCGAAATCGCAGGCATGGCCATCGCCGGAGGCAATCAGCTCGTCGACAGCTCGACGCTCATACGCCATTTAGCCCCTTACTGCCACAGCAATCAACTTTTCAAATATCTGCTCGACGACAATTCGCGTGGCGCTTTCGAAGGTCTGATCTACGTCGCTCCCGATGCCGTACACACCGAGGCATATCAGTCAGACCGAAACATACTCGCTTCCGAGGGTGCGCGCATGCACACCTCTCCCCACCTTGAAATTTACTGCGACGACGTCAAGTGCAGCCACGGCGCAGCTACCGGACAGCTCGACTCTCAGGCTCTGTTCTACATGCAGACCCGCGGTGTGCCTTTGGCCGAAGCACGCATGATGCTGATGCAGGCATTCATGAGCGATGTCATCGACCGAGTCCGCATCGACGGCCTTCGCGACCGTCTCCGCCGTCTCGTCGAACGCCGTCTGAACGGCGACCGCACAACATGTGGCGACTGCGCCGCCTCTTGCAACAAATGACTATGACCGATCAGGAAATTGAAAAAATCAGAAACGACTTTCCCATCCTCGGCCGCAAGGTCTATGGCAAGCCGCTGATATATCTCGACAACACCGCGACGTCGCAGACTCCGCGTCAGGTTGTCGACGCCATCGTCGACAACTACTACAACCACAAGGCAAACGTCCACCGCGGCGTGCATTGCCTCTCTCAGGAAGCTACCGACGCCATGGAGGCCTCGCGCGAACGTGTGCGCGAGTTTATCAACGCATCGTCGATTGAGGAAATAATTTTTACCCGCGGAACAACCGAGTCCATCAACCTCGTCGCCGCATCCTACGGCAGCATGCTCGACGAAGGCGATGAGATCATACTCACGGTCATGGAACACCATTCCGACATCGTGCCCTGGCAGCTTATCGCCTCGCGCCGCGGTCTGGTCATCAAGGTCGTGCCGACAGACACCGTCGGACGTCTCGACATGGATGCGTTCCGCGCCCTGCTGTCGCCGCGCACGAAGCTTGTCGCCGTTACCCATATATCAAACGTGCTCGGCACGGTCAACCCGGTTGCAGAGATTATCGCCGAAGCACACGCTCACGGAGCTGTGGTGCTCGTCGACGGCGCTCAGGCCGTGGCTCATCTGAAAGTAGACGTACGCGCGCTCGACGCCGACTTCTACGCATTCTCATCACACAAGATGTACGGTCCGACCGGCATAGGCATACTCTACGGCCGCAAAGCGCTGCTCGAAGCCATGCCTCCATATCAGGGAGGCGGCGAGATGATAGGCCATGTCAGTTTCGCCGGTACGACCTGGGCCGAACTGCCGTTTAAATTCGAAGCGGGCACACCCGACTATATCGGCGCGGCAGCCCTGCATCAGGCCATAGACTATATGTGCTCGATCGGAGTTGAGCGCATCGCCGCACATGAGGACGAATTATTGCGCTACACCACCGAGCGTATGCTCGAAATACCCGGCATGCGCATCTTCGGCACAGCGCCCGGCAAATGCGCCATCATATCTTTTCTTATCGGCCACGCCCATCACTACGACACCGGCATGCTGCTTGACAAACTCGGCATCGCCGTCCGCACGGGCCACCACTGCGCCCAGCCACTCATGGAGTCGCTCGGCATAGAAGGCACAGTCCGCGCCTCTTTTGCCGTCTACAACACCTTTGCCGAGGCCGACGCGTTTATAGCCGCCCTCCGTCGCATCGCGCCGATGCTGGCTTAGCCTGAGACCTGAACGGTCAGGCCGGTCTCGCGTGTGATACGGTCGGCGATTGACTTCAGTTCGTCGAGCGATACACGCTGCAGCGATTGCTCGGGTGTCTTGCGGTCGATGGTGTAAATCATCACTTCACGCGGCATGATTTTCTTGTAGGCCGCGATAAGCCCGGCTATTTCCTCTTCAGTCGTATTGTCGACGGCTATGCCGTTGTGGACGCCTCGGGTTATCATGGTCTGCACTATGCCTTCGCGGCCGAAGCCGGCAATTTGCTCAATAATGTCGTCAACCCTATAGCGCTTGTCGACCGGGCGGTCGAGCAAAGCGACAGTATGTCCGTTGGCGCTGTCGAGCTTCATGATGTTGTTGTCGACGCGCCGCAGAGCCTTGGCCACATCGTCCTTGTAAAGCCGCGTAGAATTGGTCAATACACTGATTTTGACTTCGGGATAGTATTTGTCGCGCAGCGCAATCGTATCATCGATGATGCCGGCAAAATCGGGATGCATGGTCGGCTCGCCGTTGCCTGAGAAGGTAATCACGTCGAGGGCCGCGCCTTCGGCTGACATGGTCCTGAGTTTTTCTTCCAACTGAGAGGCGACAGTCTCGCGACTCGGAAGTCCGCTTGTTCCCGGGCCTTGGGCGTTATAGCCCGCCTCACAATAGAGACAGTCAAACGAGCACACTTTACCGTCGGTCGGCGAAAGATTGACTCCGAGCGACGCTCCCAGACGGCGCGAATGTATCGGTCCGAAAATAGTCTGATGAAACAATACCCTCTGCATATGTCTTATTCTATGTTTTTAGTAAACAATCTTGTAATCTGAGAAGTGACGGCTGCCACAATCAGAACGGCAAGTGCGACAACTAAAATGTCGACAGCCTCGACCGCAACGGGATAGGCGTCGATAGTCAGAGCCGAAGGGTCACCCTGCAGTTTGATAAGTCCGAAATGCTCCTGCAGCAACGACAGCACAATGCCGACTACGATTCCCGCCGCGCCACCGATAACAGTGACCAAGAAACCCTGAGCGACGAATATGCGCCGGACCATCTGCCGTGAAGCTCCGAGCGCCCGCAAGGTCGACATATCGGCTCGCTTCTCGGCGACAAGCAGCGACATCGTCGAGATGATGTTGAACGAAGCTATGACCAGAATTAAAACGAGCATCATAAAGGTGACCCACTTTTCGATTTCGATCATCCGGTAGGATTCTTCCTGCTGCATATAGCGATCTTCAATCTTGAAGCGCCGGCCGCAGAGCGCAGTCACGGCTGAAGTCACGGCGTCGGCTGACGCAGCGTCGGCAAACGAGACCTCAATCGCAGTTGCGGCATCGTCGCAGTCGAGCAGTCGCTGAGCGACGGCCAGCGGCACGACGACACGGTCGTTGTCGGCCTCGGGATTGTCAGCTTCGAAAACACCGCTGACAATCAGAGCTGCGCTTCGGAATGAAGCCGCCGGATTGGCGGGGTTGATGCGACCCTGACGGCGCGGCACATACAGATCGGCTGCCGTTGTCAGCGAAGGTCTCAGGCCGGTGCGGTTGGCCACGCCTACCGATATCTGCATGGCATCGCAGCTGTCGACCGAGGGCGTATAGACACCGTCGATGATGATAGCGCCCAAATCCACGACCTGCTCATAGTCGGCATCGACAGCCTTGATGATTACCGGCTGCTGACAATGGCGCCCGACAAGCATCGCGCGTTCTTCGATAATCGCGGCCGCCGATTTCACGCCATCGAGCGAAGCGATTGTATTCACAATAGAATCTTCGTCCGAGATAAACTTGCCTTCAAGCGGCGTGAGCTTCAAATCGGCGTCGACATTGGAGAGCTGCAACTGAGAGAGCCGTGTAAAGCCGTTGAACACAGACAACACCACTACTATCGCAGCAGTCGCCACCGCAACACCACAGACCGAAATGGCCGAGATGATGTTGACTGCGTGGTGTGACTTCTTCGAAAAGAGATACCGAAGGGCTATTCTTGTCGTAAGCAATGTGATAGATTGAGTTTGTATGGTCTGTTTATCAAAAAAGCCGATGCGGGATTACTTGCCGAGGAGTTTGTCGATATTGTCGATATAGTCAAGCGAGTCGTCGAGATAGAACTGGAGTGCAGGAGTTTTCCGGAGCTGATGACGCACACGCTGTGCCAATTCATAACGCACGGTCTGTGCACTTTTGTTGATGCTTTCGATCATCTCCGGACCTTTGTCGGAGGGGAATACCGAGATATATGCCCTGGCAATCGAAAGATCGGCTGTCACATTGACAGTGCTCACGGTAATCATCACGCCGTGGGTCTTGGCTGTCTGAAGCCGGAATATCTCGCTTAACTCTTTTTGTATCAGTCGTGCTATTTTTGCTTGTCTGTTAGTTTCCATATCAATTATTTGTTAAAAGTCAATTGGGCGGCAGTTAAAATAAATCGTCTCTTATTTAAAACACTGTTCCACTCACAAAGTTAACAAATTAATTCATTTTCGAAAAGTCGGCCGAAGATTCGACATCTAAAGTAACATCGCAAAAGTCGCGCCTACAAGTAGGTGGGAAATCAGTCAGACTTTTTCACAAAAAGTGCCAAATAACAACGGATATTCTCGCCTTTCATCGGGAATATCCGTTGTTAGTAAAAATCTTATAGATGTTTTTATCAACTGATATTTTAAGCAATGTATCTCAGCCGTTTCATATCATCTCATAAGGCAATTTTTCGTTTTGTTGCCGTCATTGACAATATATAGGCCTGATTGAGGCTTGCTGATTTTTATACCTTGGAGATTATAGTAGCTTGTCGGTCCGGCTTCTTCTGAAATCTCTACATCCGGCGTTTCAGCCGTCTGTGAACCATCCGTTCCCTGAGCATCGGATGACCGAATATATGTCGCTTTCAGCACTTCTGTTTTCGTATTAAATTCCATACGATAATATCCGTCTCTTTTTATTGTCCATTTTAAGTCGTCTCCACCCGTTATTCTGGCATCGGAATTGCCTTCTACGGGCATATCGGCTTTATATGGGTGGTATGTATCTTCAAACCAACTTTGTGCAGTAAGGATTTTGAATTTGCTTGGTTCGGCAACCGTATTACCGGCCCATCCAATACGGAGTTCTCCTTCCCAAACCATTACATCCGGGTTGCCGGCATCTTGTATGAATCGGTTATTACTCTCGTCCCAATAATTCCATGCTAACTCGCAACATCCTCCAACAATATACAGTGCATTGTACTGAATAAATCGTTTACATGTAAATGTGTGGCGTCCATTGTCGAGATATATCATGTATTCACCGGGCACTGTCACACTCCATCCGTTGGCATTGACGTCAGCAGCTTCATATAAATACACGTTTAACCCTTTGCCAAATGTAATATCTACTTCCGGGAAACGCGGTATAAAATATCGCGTCTTATCAGTAATTGTAGGCGTATCAATCAGTTTAACAAACCCTGGTTGCAAGTTTATAGTTTTCTTATGCTCAATCCCATAAAAATCGGGTATCTCGATTATCTTATTATCGGTAGCAGAACCTACCAGATAAAATTTCTCGGGCCATTTTATCGTTTCGGCGGGTTTGGATACTGACATTCTCATACTTGTCAAATCCACAGTTATGGTGTAATTACCGGTTTCAGCGACCTTGAACTTACAGTCATACTTACCATCAAGAGCCCAGTTTGCAAAGAAATTCAAGGAATATGTCTTGCCAATTTCAGCAACGACATCACTTTTAACCGAAACAATATGTTTGTGCCACGCTTCACGTGTGTTCATGAATTTAAAATCTTTTCCACCTGTAAGTCTACCTGTCCATTCGAAAACGCCGTTGGCGATTTTAGACATTGAAGCAGCAGAGCCTAAATCCCAGGACGTTGCAGTGGCTTCTCCGACGATATACAATTGTCCGTATTCGATTGAATTGGACATACCTGCCCGCATAAAAAAAGCTGTCAGGGCAAATATAAATAGTAACGCTGTCTTTTTCATGTTATTTGCAAATTTTACCTATCACTTGTTCTTTATCCGCATTAAGACGACATATATACATTGCCGAGCTAAGACCGGCCAAACTTTCTGTGATATGCGATATATCCGAATATTCTTTGTTTATACATTCTACTCCGGCAATATTAGTTACCGAAAGGTTGACTTTTTGACGAGTTTGTCCCAAATCGGCAACCAAAGAATCGCTATACCGATCGTATTCAACCTTAATGTCGGCAGTAGTTACACCTGCAATTCCACCGGCTTCCATATTATATTTTACAACTACTTCCAGTTTTGTATTGCAGTTTGTTTCCGGTATTCTGACAGTCAGACAATGTTTGTCTGCATCATACGCCCACTCATTTTCTGCGGGAGCGACACCATTGATTGTGATCTCTTCAGGCGGACAAGCATTAAATATGTTCAGTTGCCATGAGCGGTTTTGAACGAGATTTGACTGTTCGCCTTGTCTGGGTTCTATAATATAAGATTCAATGTTGCCGTTTACAATGTGTCCAAGTTCTGTAGTGGCAAACTTGGCAGCATAATCGGAGTTATCGCCTTCGTCCTCATACAGGATGTCATTTCCTTCGCTACCGGCAACCGTATTAAGCACAATTTGTGCAGCCTTAGCTGTGACTCTGTCAACAGAAGATGGATTCATTGGGATAACAGCTCCTGCTTTAAAGAAATACGGGATATCTTCTGCTTTGAAGTTCATAGTCATAACGCAAGGACCTTCGATGATTTGATTTGTTGTGACACTCCACCATTTTCCACGAGGGAACCATATTTCTTTTTGGCTCGTTTTTCCGTCAGCCGCAGGTTCGGTAATCGGCGCGACCAGTATATTGTCGCCGAAGAAATATTCGCCTTCATATTTATATGCTTCTTCGTCATCAGGGAACTCATAGTACAAAGGACGACAAATGCCGAGACCGGTATCATATGTTTTTCGAGCCATAGTATATATATATGGGAAAAGAGCATAACGAAGTTTTACCGCATCTCTCATCAGCGGGAAATTACTGAATTTCCACATTCTTCGCTCGATTCTACTATCGTTTGTAGCATGACTGCGTAATATAGGACTAAATACGCCGTATTGCAGCCATCTGAGCACAAGTTCGGGGTCATTTACGGTTTTTTCATCTGTAAAAGCGTGACCTCCGAGGTCATGTCCCCAATATGTGTACCCCACATTAGAAGCCGTTGCCGTAAAATATGGCTGAAATGCCAGTGTGGGGAAATTAATCAAAGCATCGCCAGAAAATCCAATCTGATATCGGTGGCTGCCAAGTCCTCCCCAGCGATGAAAAATAACCGGACGTCGGTCAGGACGGTTTGTCTTCATATCATTATAGAAAACATGGTTGCACCAGAATGTCTCTCCGAGACCTTGGTTTTCAGGACTTGTCAGATACTGCTGCCAGTCAAGCCACCAAAAATCGACACCTTCGGCCTCATGGTCGCGGATAATGTTTTTGAAGAACGATTTCGTAAAGTCGGGATAGTCGAGACTCCATGCGATAGTGCCATTTTTATCATATTTGCCGTTAAGTTCAGACTTCATGGCGTTATAATATTGCGGGGATTCAACACTGTTTATACCATCTGCAGGATGAAGATTCAGAGACAGTCTTAAATTATTGTCATGAATGTCATTCAAAAGTTTTACAGGATCAGATATAAGATTTGTGTTCCAAGACCAACCGGTCCATCCACCTCTCCCGGCAGACCCACAACCGGCGCTGCCGTTCCAGTGCCAGTCCATGTCGAGAATCAAGACATCTATAGGAATATCATTCTCTTTAATGTCAGCCATAATCTGCCGATAGTCGTCATCAGAATATGACGAGTAGCGGCTATACCAATAACCGAACACATAATTGGGCGGCAGTGGTATTTTTCCTGCTACCTTAGTAAAATCAGCCAGGGCTTTTTTATAATCTGATCCATAGCCCATGAAATACAAGTCCATAGCATATGGATCTTTACGTTCGCTCCACCAGTCAAAGCCGACTTCCTTGTTAGGTTCAAGAGCAAAAGAGCGGCTTCCATCCGGTCTAGCAGCAGACCATGAGTCATCAATAACCGCCCAACCCGAACGAGAAATTAAACCGTCTTCAAGTTCCGAACGCTTGTTGTCGCCATTGCTACCGTCAAGAGTTCGACATGTTCCTTTGAGATTCAAAGGATCCGGCTTTCCGGGATACCATAATACTGATTGTCCCTTGTGTGACATTGTTATTGTCAGATTATCAGGCGAAGCAGGAATAGTTTTGGGGTTAGAGCCTTTTCGATACTTAAGCTTAAGCCGATCTGTTTCTATATATAGAAATTCATTGTCTTCTGTTTTAGAAAACGACGGAACTACATCCATTTCGCGATTCTGGATTGTAAAAGTTGCACGGTCTTCGAAATTTCCGTTTTCGCTATACTCTATGCGAATCATTTCAGGTGTCAAAACCGTAAATCGTGTATTACCCGAATTAATGATTGCTTCACTTTTAGCAATCGGATTCTGTGCAATAACAGGATATGCCACCGCCACGCACATCACGCAAAGCAACCCGGTAAGGCAAGTTCGCGGATTAAATGTTTTTTTCATGTTATTATATTTATCCATTTTTATAATTAGTGGTAAAGTATTTCAAGACTATTTTTTTTGCAAATTACTCTTAATGCAAAGATATATGTTATAAAAACACATGTCAATTCCATATATTTAAAAAGTAGTTATATAAATGATACTATAGATTGTATCACAATGATTTAAGTAAATATATCTCCGAGCTATTTGTAGTTGAAACAGACACAAAAGTCGCACCTACGAATGGGGATTAGAATCGCGTTGAAGGTCGGAGAGGTCTATGCCGAGATGGCGGGCGGTCTTGTCGACGAGGATTTTGGATGCGATACGCGCCCACGGAGCGTCGTTGGCCGAAGCTTCATTTTCAAGAATAGACCAAAGCTGCCAAAAGCATACTAATGCCGCGGCAAAGCGCAAGAGGCTGAGATTGAAATCTTCGCCGATTATGATGCGGTCGACCCCGTGGGCAAGCAAAAGCAAAGCGTATATTTTGCCGAGCGAAATGACCGTAGAGCCGAAACGCCTCGACGAAAATTTCAAATTCTTAGCCGGAAGTGCACCGACACGCTTTCGGATTCGCCTCGCAAGCATACGCGCGGAAATGAAATCGGCCGCAACCATGGCCGTGCAAATCCAGCCATAAGGAAGAACAGGTCCGACAAACGACATTACGGCTGCTCCTGCGGTTGCCATGGTCGGTTTGAGGATTGAGATCAGGTTTGAACTGTTTGTCATAGGATTAAGAGTTATTAATTGGTTAAACATAGTATTTGATTACAGCGGTCTGCGGCAAAAGCCCCTGATTGTTTTGCGGCAGCCGGCTTGTCTTTTCATTTGCAAAGTTAGTCGATAAAACAATCGTCCAAGCATTAACTCTGCATACCCTATACCATTTAACATTCAGGCATATAGCGAGACGTCAGCATACCAGCGGGATACATTGAATTTTAACATCCACTTTTTCCTGACATTTTTTGTATTTTTTTGCAGCGAGCAAAAAAAAGCCCCGTGGCGGCAAGACCACGAGGCTTATAATGAAATAAAGGGATATATCAATCGTTGATTTCGCGGATGAGGCATCCGGGGTAGATGTCGCCGCCGGAGCTCTTGACAAAAGTGGTAGCACCGAGGTCTGCACCTACAGCACCTTCTTCGACAGCCATGAAGCGGTTGTCCCAAATCTTAGAAGCGACAGGTTTGATGACGGCGATGCGTTTGTATTTGATCTTGCCGTTGTCGTCCTGAACTTCGAGCACTTCATATTTGGAGTTAGGAGTGACGCCTTCCTTGAGACCAATCTGAGCAGTGATTGTCGGGTCGACAGAGGTCACGGGTGCTTTGATGCGGAACTGTTCGTACTTTTTCTGCAAGTCAGCGACATTTTCGTCAAGGGCACGCTGACAAGCCTTGCGAATCATCAGTTCGGGTTCTTCCTCATTTATGCCGAGGAAGGATGTGCGTCCGCCTTTAGAGACGACGTTGCCGATGTATTCGACTTTGAATTTGTCGCGGTTGTCCTCGAAAGCATTACGTTTTTGGTCGTCGTCAGCGGCAGCATAGTACTGAGTATAGAATTCGCCGCTGATGTCATCGTCCCAGACCAGACGGTAGAGTCGGCTTGTGATTTTGACCGAGAAACCTTTGTAGGAGCTGATGATGTCGCTGGTGTTTTTCATCATGTTTGAAACGTCCTGCGACGAGCCGCCTGCGTAGGCCATCAGACCACCCATCAGAGCACCGCCGATAGCTCCCCACATGGCAGAGCGCTTGGCTTTGTCGATATAGGTAATCTCGTGCATGAGCAGATAGGTGTTGCCAATGAGGTCTTCGCCCGCATCCTCGAGCATCGCTTTGCCACGCGGCGAACGAGCAGCGAGTTCATGGTCGAAGGCCGAAGCGTCATAGAGGCCGCGCGCCTTGACCAGCTCCATGTCGCATTTGCCTGTAAGCATGTTGCGGTTGAACCATTTGCCGACAAGACGGCTACCCATGTCGTTACGGCGGACAAAGGTAGTGATCTCATCGTCGCCCTTGAGCTTTTCGTTGACATTGACAACCCGCACACTGAGGTTGTGGTCGTTATACTGTTCAGAAACAGGAATTTTGAGGAACTGCTGTTCGATTTCATCGGCAAATTTCTCATTATCATGCTTGACGAGAATATTGCACAGCGAAAGACGGCGATAACGGTTCTCCTTGTTGGCATCGTCCTGCTGGGCCAAACTTGCCAACGCAACCGCAGAAGCGAGAACTACGGCCAGAATATGTTTAAAATTCTTCATGATTTAATGCGATTAATAGTCCCAAAGAGAAGATTCGATTTTGTGGTTGAGTCGCGCCTTATTGCGCTTGGGGTTGCTGTAGAGCTTGGCCTTGTAGGTGTCGAACTCTTCCCAGTCGGTCTTATTGTTGTCGAGCAGGTAGCGATAGGCGTTAGTAACCTCGTCGAAGGTAAAGACGGTCGGAATAATGACATTGCCCTTAGTGTCGACGATGCCGATATGCTCACTGTCGAGACCTGCAAGAGCGACTCCTTCGAAATCCTGTCCGAAGTTTCTGTTCCAGGGATATTTGTCGGTCGAGACCACTTTGTTCTGAGCCATGTCGAAAATCATGTAACCGGCTTTGCCACTTTCGTCGTCGCTGACCCAGTGGAAACCGTTCTTCTCCGGCCAGGGAATTTTGGTCGAAGCCCACTGACAAGTCACTACCTGATTGCCGTCGCGGTCGATAAAGCCCCAACCGTCGGCGTTTTTGACAAGAGCGATATCGTTTTTGAATGAGTAGAGATATTCAAACTGCGGCTCAATGGCCCATTCGCCCTTGGTGTTAAGATAACCGGCCGGCTCAAGTTTGTCAGGATTTGAGCGCTTGGGACGGCTTGCCATCAGACCGTTGACGGGCGGGAAAATGAAAGCATAGTTCGCCGGCACAATCTCGCGACCCTTGGCGTTAATCACACCATAATATATATACTCCGAGTCGGCATCCGACTTGACGATATACACGCCGTCGGTGCGCGGATATATTTCCTTATATGTGCTTGAAATCGGGTCGCCTTCGAGGTTAATCAACTCGGCGCTGTCTTTCTCGCGGTTGATTACGGCCACACCGTCCTGAAAGGCCCATACGTTATAGACGGACTGCTTGAATAGGAAGTTGCCGGTGCTGACGTTGACAAAATTATAACGACCTTTTTTGTCGATAATCGGCATCATGCCGTCGGTCGGGTAGAATGCATGGTTGTATTTGCCTTCTTTTACGATAATCTGGCCGTTGAGGTCAAACACAGCATTCTTCGAGCCGTCGGAATTGTTGGAAGCGTAGAAACCCTGTGCATCCTCGCGCAGTTTGCTGAAGACGACGTGGGGCATAACCTGTTTGCGGATGAGATAATGCGAGCCGGCCTCTTCCTCCATAGTGCGGCTGATGATCTCCATTTTGTCGAGAGTCTCTTTGGACGGGACATAGACGAAGGGGATAAACGAGCCTGCAGTCTTATACTTCACAGGCACAATAACTTTGCCTTCTCGGTCGAAAATGCCGTATTTGCCGCCTGAGAAAGACGAGGTGCTGCCGTTTTCGAACTTTGCGCCCTCGCAAGCCCATACATAGCCGGTTTTGGTAAACGAACCGATTGCATTGTATTTGCAAGGAATCACGATGTCGATTTTGTCGTTGACATAGCCGTAGAGCTGTCCTTTTTTGATGTAAGCAAGGCCGTCGGCGAAGTTTCCGATTTCGTCATATTCGGGTTTGAGCAACTCTTTGCCGCTGTCGTCGACAAAGCCATATTTCTCGTCGAGCAAAACGCCGTCTTTGTGTTTGCCGCCTGCAGCGACACGGAAGATATAGGAATTGTGGCGCTCGATGATGTCGTATTTGACAGGCAGCACTTCTTTGGCGTTCTCGTTAATCATGCCGTAAGAGTCGCCTTTGCGGACCATGGCGAGACCCTTTTCGAAAGGCCGCGCCTCATCGTATTTGTATGAAATGACTTTTTTGCCGTTTTCATCGACGTAGCCCCATTTGCCCTTCTCGTTCTGAGCCGGAATCAAATCAAGAGCATAAGCGCCGAATGTGGCAAGAGCCATCAAAGCAGTCAGTAATTTTTTCATAGTGCTTGGTTTTTATCTTATCCAGTTGTAATGTTCGGTCGTCGGCTGCTGATGATTGCCGAAGGCCACGCCGACAGCGCGTGCAGCCTCGATTTTCGACTGCTCGAGAGCAATGGCGTCGTGATATTTCTCGCGGTTTTCGAAGTCATAGTCGTCTTTGACGATTTTTTTCATCTCGCGGTGGAGGGCCTGAGCTTCGGGATAAACCGACGATGCGGGGTCGATGAGCACAAGATAACGATAGGCTTCGCGTGCGCCGGCCGATGTAGGATTAGCGCCCCATGCGGCATTGGCCATGGCAAGGAGCTGACGGGCGATGAAGTCGACGTTCTGATTATAGATTCTCAGCAGAGCCGACTCGACCTGCTTATAGCCCGAACAGCATTCGGGAACAGCAGCAAGGACGTTGAGGGCCTGACCGTAGTCGCGCTGAGCGGCTGCCGTTTCGGCTTTGCGGATGAGGACGGGGTACTCCTTATTATAATAGTCGAGGACTTTGCGAGTGCCTTTTTCGACAAAAGAAGTGAGGGCGCTGTTCTTGCGGTTGAGAGCGCCGAGGGCATTGACAATCGCGCGAGTCTCGCTTGTTCCGACGCCTTTCAGCTCCATGGTTGTGGTGGAATAAATCTTATGCGAGACATTGTCGCCGATGTAGAGCGTGAGCATCGTTTTGACAACGTGGCTCATAGGCGGTCCGGCGACGACGTCCTGATAGAGATGGTTGAATTTGCCCGTGATGAAGAAGCGGTCATAGTCGGGGTCGGCGGTAACGCCGTCAGTGCCTGTGATGACCGTTGTAAGACGAGTCATCAGGAGGTCTTCGACATCATCGTTGACGTCTGCACCCTGCTCGATAGGCACGACCATCAGATGTATGTCGCAGTTCTGCTGAGCCGATGCAAAGGGAGCGCATGCGAGTGAGACAGCGGCAAATGCTCCGGCAAGTATTGATATATAGTTTGCTGCCATAAGTAACTCTTAAAAATTAAACGTAATATTTTTTTTACAAAGCAACTCCGAAATACTTTTATACTTTCTGCGGCTTTATTTCGGTTAAAATCAAAATGTTCATCGGTCGTTTATTACTATAAACTCCCTTTTCACATTTTGATTTTTCCTCGAAATAAATCTCGTATCAAG
>JAGAOW010000166.1 GCA_017889945.1 Muribaculaceae bacterium | reverse complement strand
TCAAATTCAATCCAACATGCTTGTCGAAAAAGGAATGAACGATAAATGTCCGGGGGGTGGAATTGGTAGACACGCTACTTTGAGGGGGTAGTGGCCGTTAGGCTGTGTGAGTTCGAATCTCATCTCGGACACTTCGAAAGCCGCAAATGATTTAAAGTCGTTTGCGGCTTTCACTTTTTAGAGGGTTCTTAGTCCCGCCCCTCCCCCAATTCAAAAAAAGTTAATATTGGCACGGCTTTGCCAATTATTACCGGCGTCGGGCGTTAGTTTGACAAACTTGTTGTACTTTTGCACCGACATGGACCAGGAATTTTCATCAAGAGTACTCGAAAACGCCGTCACTGAGCTGTCGCGCCTGCCGGGAATAGGCCGCAAGACCGCCCTGCGACTGGCTTTGCATCTGCTCCGCCGCGAGGAGAAGGACGTCACTGCACTCGGCGAAGCGCTCATCAGTCTCCGCAAGGATATATGCTACTGCCGCCAGTGTCACAACATCAGCGAGGACGAGTTGTGTGCAATCTGCGCGTCGCCTGCCCGCGACCATCGGACGCTCTGCGTAGTCGAAAACGTCAAGGATGTGATGAGCATAGAGAACACGGGCCAGTATAACGGCGTCTACCATGTGCTCGGCGGGCTGATTTCGCCGATGGACGGCATCGGGCCGGACAGTCTTGAGATTGCATCTTTAGTGAAGCGCGTCGCCGCCGGCGACATCGACGAAGTGATACTTGCACTCAGCTCGACGATGGAGGGCGACACCACCAATTTCTATATCTACCGCCGTCTCGGCGACTACGACATACGCCTCACGCAGCTCGCCCGAGGCATGTCGGTCGGCAACGAAATCGAATATACCGACGAAGTCACACTCGGGCGCTCGCTGCTCAACCGTGTGCCCTTCGGCGACTCATTCAAACAATAGCACTACCACCCTATCCTATCTTCCGACCATGACCGAGCTCACTCTGAACAATATCTCGCTGCGCGCCCTCGAACCCGACGACACCGATACGCTCTACATATGGGAGAACGACCCGTCGCTGTGGCCCTACGGCTCGACTCGCGCGCCTATGTCACGTCATCAGATATGGCAGTATGTCGACAGCTACGACGGCGACATCTTCGCCGCGCACCAACTGCGTCTGATGATAGTCGACAAGGAAACATCGGCGGCTGTCGGCACGGTAGATTTATATGAATACGACCCGCGCGACGGGCATGCCATGGTCGGCATATTTATAGACAGCCGCTTCCGCCGCCGCGGCTATGCCTCATCGGCTCTGAAGTTAATTGAGGATTATGCGCGACGCACTGTCGGCATGCATCAGCTCGCAGCCATGGTAGCTGTAGACAATCAGGCTTCGGTCGCATTATTTACCAAAGCAGGCTTCAAATCACGCGCGTGTCTGCGTTCGTGGATTAAAAAAGGACGCCACTACTGCGACGTCCTTGTGTTTCAAAAATTATTTGAATAATTTCAGCGCAGTCTGAAATTATAGCCGAGCGTGACTTCGAGACAGGTGTTGCGCGAGGCGCTGAATGTGTCGGCTTTGGCCGCCGGATAGATATTGCCCAAACCGTAATAGAAGCGGCCTTCGAGCGTTATCGAATTGCGCGGAGTCAGATAGAATTCGATGCCCAGGCCGGCCGTAATGCCGTAGTCGAATTTATTTTCGATTTCCATCGACATCTGCTCTGTCATTCTCGCTCCGGTCGGGAAACCTTCGACCGAATAAGGGTTGCGATAGTCGAAATTGGCCGAAATGTTGTCTCCGATCATATAGGCAAATTCCGGGCCGAGATTGACAAAACATTTGAACCTCGGCGAGCCGAAATAAATGTGGGTAAGCACGGGCAGCTGAAGGTAGGTCAATGTGCGTGTGTATTCGCACGGCGATTCCTCGAAGTTTTCAGACCAGCCGCGCTGCGACCATCCGATTTCAGCAATGAGTCCGAATATTTTTTCTTCGGCATATCTCAGGCTCACTGCGCCCGCCGTTCCGCTCTGCCAGTTCTGTTTTACGGAAGGCGAAAACGACATCTTAGACATGGTCATGCCGGCGCGGCCGCCGATGCTGATGTGGGGTTTGTAATGGGTCTCGGCGCGCAAAGCGGGCTGCAAGGCCAACAGAGCGACTGCCGCAGCCGTCAGTATTTTAGAAAATCGCTTCATAAGGCCAGACGTTCGACACGGCCCGACGGTTCGAACCTCAGTATATAAATCTCATCGTTGTAGTAGCCGCATTCTTCCGAGTCAGAGGGGCGGACGAACCTGAAACTCGACTGAGCGCCGTTGTAGCTGCCGGCGTCGGGCACGAAGAGGCCGTCGTTGTTGCGGATATTGCGTATCAGCATGTTGCCGACATCAAAACCGAGCAAACCCTGATTGGGGACGACCTCAATCATAGGCTCGCCGAACCAGCGCTTGAACGCTTCGTTGAGGCAGAGGGCGTCGAAACCGCGCTCATCGTAATAGAAACGCGAATATATGGTCACACCGAGCTGATGGAGCATCTCTTCGGCGTCGCTTCTGAACGCTGTCCAGTCGGGATAGCCGAACAAAGCTATGCGGTTGGCGTCGGCTGAGTTGTCTCTGAATGACTTTATGGCGTGGCTGAAACGGTTGAATTCGGCAAGGCTTCCGGAGGTCGGAACTATCAGATACTGCCGGTCGTCGTTGGCAAGCGCTTCGAGATCAGCGGCCACGAGAGTGCGGTCATAGACAATCTCTATCGGCTCTATGCCCTTGGCTTTATATGTGTCGGTCAGCATGGCGATAAATTCGGCTTTGTCGCTGCGTCCGCTTTCATTGCGAATAATCACGGGAATATAGTCGGGATAGTAACGTTCGATAGCGTCAAGAGCCTTGCCGTACATTCTGCGGTGGGGAATATTGGCCTGAAGCATATCGGCGTTGTCGAGATACAGACTGTCTTTGATGTTGAACACATTGAGGACTTTGGTGTCGCCGGTCTTGGCCGCTGCGGCAATCATGGCGAGCTGCGACGGGTCGTCGGGAGCGATGATGACCGATGCGCCGCTGATTTTCTCATCGTTGAGAAGATCTTTGATGTGGTTGATGTCGCCCATCGTGTCGTAGGCGTATATTCTGACGGTGTCGCCACGTGTCGAAAGCGTATCGGCTGCGACCATCAGGCCCTTATAGAAATCGGTATAAAGTTGTGCCTGACGCGAGGGTGTTTCATTGTCGAGCATGAAAGGCAGCAGCACGGCAATTGACGACGGACCTGCAGCGTCGGCGCTGTCGGCATCAAAAGTCACGGTCTCTTCATCGTCTTCGACAAGCACTATCGGAGTCGATTCGACAGGTGTGTTGTCAGGAGTCAAGCCTAAAGAATCGACAATAGGACCGACCTCTCTGATCGGTTCTTCGGGGTG
>JAGAOW010000165.1 GCA_017889945.1 Muribaculaceae bacterium | reverse complement strand
GACATCGAGCGCCTTCATGCAGCTTGCTTCGAGCCTATGCGCGAGTGCCACATTATCGCCGGACGTCTCGTCGACTCTCCCGGCGCTGAATTCAAGGTCTGGTGTGAGCCCGACCCCGCTGCCGACTATGTCGTGGCCGTCGACATCGGAGGCCGCAGTCTCGCGAGCGACTGGTCTGTCATTGCCGTCATGCGCCGTGGCGACCTCTCGCAGGGCATTCCCCATCAGGTTGTCGCCCAGTGGCGCGGACACATCGACCACGACCTCCTCGGCGTCATCGCAGTTGTCATCGCCCGCCGCTACAACGAAGCCCTGCTCGTCATCGAGAGCAACACCCTCGAGTCGGGAGTACTCGCCTCCTTCGGCGGCTTTGTCCTCGAACGCATCGCCGACGTCTATTCCAACATCTATCGCCGCGAAACCTCCGATTCCGGTCTCCGCATAGGCTTTCACACCAATCGCTCCACCAAGTCGTCCATCATCAGCGGCCTTATCGAGGCCGTCCGCGAGGGCCACTATGTCGAGCGCTGTGCCGATGCCTGCTATGAGTTTGCCGTCTACAATCAGCTGCCCGACGGTTCTTATGCCGCCAAGCCCGGCTATCACGACGACATGCTCATGACCCGCGCCATCGCGCTTCACGCTTTGGCCGATACGCCTCCTCAGGAGCATGTTCCGCCCCTGTCAGCAATCAATGTGGTCTACTGGTAATCAGCCCCGCACCTTTCGTCCGACCGACTTTTGTTCCCTGTCGTCGCGGCTTGCCGCGACCATATTCTCGGCAATAATCTTTTATTACCGAGAGGTCTATGATTTGATCAGATGGGTTGAACTGTGCCATAATCTTTTACTAAGTTGGCTAATATTTTCGCAATCAGGGGTATGTCTCACGGAAAATTCGTAATTTTGCATTTGAATAATAACGAAAATGACAAAGGAAGAACTGCGTCAAAGGCTCAACGATATAGAATGGAATGACTTTGAGGTCAAAGAGGCTTCAGGTGGTCTTCCAAAATCCATGTGGGAAACCGTCAGTGCATTCTCCAACACAGCAGGAGGTTGGATTATCCTTGGCGTACATGAGGTAAAAGAAAACAATGTTTCTACATTCGATATTGTCGGAGTTGATAAACCTGAAAAAATGGAACAAGATTTGACATCGACTTTACGTTCGACATCGAAGTTTAATGTTCCAATATTAGGAAGAATAGACCGGTTGGAATTTGATGGAAAAGTTGTGTTTGCGGTCCACATTCCGCCGAGCGACTGCAAGCCGGTGTATATGAATAACAATCTTTCTAATACCTATATTCGAGTGGGAAGCGGCGACCAAAGGGCTACCGATATTGAAATAGGTATATTGTTGAGAGAAAAAACATTCGGAAGCAAGTCAGAAATGACAGTACCCGGTACGTCTTTAAACGATTTGAACGCCAATTCAATAGAAACTTATCGACGAAGACTGCATGATTTTAACCCGGAACTGGAGTTCAATTCTCTTGGGCATAATGAGTTTTGCGAACGGATAGGCATTTCTGATAATGGTGTTCTTACCTTTGGTGGACTATTGACGTTTGGTTGCAGAAAGTCTGTCATTAAACATCTTCGTCATTTTTGGATTGATTACCGAGAAATACCCGGCAGTTCTTACGATGATGCCGAGGTCCGCTATACTTATCGTATGCCTGAGCAGGAAAATATTTGGGAAGATTTTCAGATGTTGATACAGCGGCTTCGGTCATTCGCCGACAATCCGTTTATGCCTGGTCCTGATGGTTTTTCTCCCGAAGATAACACGCAGTTATATAGTCTGCGCGAAGGATTGATAAATCTGTTGGCCCATGCAGATTATTTTGGTCCAATACATTCTTCTATCACTATCTATAATGACAAAATAGAGTTTCAGAATCCTGGTCAGTTCCCGGTGTCTTTGACCGGAAAAATCAAGAAAATCAAATCCATACCTCGCAATCCTAATATAATCATGTTCTTCCGCTATGCGAGGTTGGCAGAAAATGCCGGTTATGGAATAGGCCGCATTAAGAAATGGGAGTCGCTGACAGGTAAGAAAGTCGAGATAGAGAGCGACATCTCTACATCGACCATAACCTATTTCAGACCTATTATGGGTCAGAAAATAGGTCAGAAAATAGGTCAGAAAGAATTGCCGACCAGAGAGAGACTACTGAATTTGATAAGCGGAAATCCAAAGATTACAAGAAAGGAACTTGCTGAAAGCTTGAACGTTCCATCTTCGACTGTGCAATTTCATATAGAAAAATTGAAATCAGAAGGTCGCTTAGTAAGAGTCGGAAGCGCAAGAGGTGGATATTGGAAAGTAGAAAACTGACCTACGATACGACCGACACCCATCCCCAAGAGCACATCCCGCCCCTCTCCGAAATAAATACAGTCTACTGGTAATCAGCCCCGGTTTAGAGCGCCGACTATCTCCCCAACAACAACCAACCCCGACATCACTGCCGGGGTTGACTGTCTGTTTTGTATGATTGCTGTTATTAAAGTCGTTTCATTTCTTCTTCGGCAGCCGAAGTCCCTTTATATTTGCTCTTGCGGGGTTGGAAGTTATAGATGATGTTGAGGGAGATACCCCGGCGGTCATAGCTTTGGCGTTTGTCAACAAAGACGCCGTAGGTATTCATAGACCAGTCGTTGTTGGCGGTGTTGAATATATCGGTTGCAGACAGTTTGACTGTCAGAGATTTGTTCAGGAATGTTTTCCCGATCGATGCGTCCATAGTGAGCCATGATGCGCCAAAGCGGTTGGTGTGCATATCTCCCTGCGAGCTGCCGCTGATATTGGCTGTAATCGCCCACCCGTGGCGAATGGAGAGGGTGTTGTCGAAGTAATAAGAGAATATAGGCTTGTTGTATCGATGATTGTCAAGCTTTAACCACTGCCGATACATACCGACCGTTACATTAGGAGTCCATCGGCCTACGGGTTGACTCCAGACAAGATAGAGACTCAGTGCCGAAACGTCAATATTGACCGGGTGCATGATTAGCTGGAGCTTGTTGGCGGGATATAGTTGTTTGACGTAAGCATAGGTGTCAAGTGCGCGGGTGTAATCAGCCTGGAGCATGAAACCCTTCCACATGCCGAACAGTTGAATGTCATGCATTCGCTCGTCATGCAATGCCGGATTGCCTCCCTCGATTTGGTGCAAGCCAACATAATTCAGTGAACCGGTAAGCTGTGAATATGGAGGCTTGACCGTTGCCATTTTATAACTGAGGCTTATCTGCGCTTCTTTGTTGAATGAATAGCCGAGCGAGAGGTCGGGAGTTAGAAGATGGTCGCGGCGACTGACATTTTCATCGCGTTTGCCGTCTACCTTGAAGTTATAATCGACATATTCATATCTTGCTCCCGCCGAAAGGGAGAACTTGCCGAACATACGGGACCAGGAAGCGAACAAAGCGGCGGAAGTCTGCCGCGCGTCAGTCAGTGAGGACGGAATATATTCGCTGACTGAGGTATTCAGCATACGGTAATCAAGCGAAGTGTGTGTATAGCTGTCCTGTGTTCCGACTGTGAAATCTCCATTCCAAAGAGGGAAATTAAGATACAGTTTCCCCGCCCAAAGGGTTGAAGTCCGTTGGTCGGCCGAGTTGACGGCAGGATTAGACGATTCGGGATAAGTTGTGGCTACGGAATTGCTCTCATTCGATTGGCGGAAATCTCCGTCAAAGTGAAGAAGATATTTTTCGGCAAAAGTGTTTTCATAGTAGAGAGAAGCGAGGTGGCTGTGTGCTCTTTTACGCTTGTCTATGTTGTTGCTGATTGCCGGGCTGTCGTTGAGCCATTCGCTGCCTGTGTTTTTGAAGTCGCCGCGTTCGGGATTGTTACGGTAGTATGCTCCAAACGATTGCGGACCGTCGGCATAGTTGAATCCTGCCTTGACAACGCCTGTTGTAGTCGGGTAGGAATTGTGCTGCGAACTGCCTACTGTCGTTTCCTTGCCGTCGTAAACGAGAGTGTTGGTCGTGATGCCTCTTGCGTGTGAGTTGTTGCGGTTTATCGTGCCGTTGGTAAAGAACTCCCAGTTGCCGGCCCGATAGCTCAGGGCGAGGAAATCCACGACCGACCATTTGCGGCGGCGTTCAAGTAGAAACTGGTCGGTCAGCGACAGCCCTTGTACGAAATTCCGGCGAGTCGTGATTTTAAGCACAGCACCCGTTGTGCTTTCGTAAGCGGCACCCGGCGCCATGAGTAATTCCACTTTCTTGAGGTTGGAAGACAGGAGCTGCCGCAACTCATTTCCGTCGCGCATGGGGCGCCCGTCGATATAGATTTCGATATTGTTCTTTCCTATGACACTGACGGCGTTGTCCTCAACCTTAATCATCGGCAACTGCGCAAGCACATCGAGAGCAGTGCCGAGGTCAGCAAGGTTGGTGCCTAGAATAGTTGAAACGAGGGTAGAGCCGACTAATTTTGTCGCCGGCTGTTTAGCGGTTACGACTACCTCCTGAAGTTCGCGAGTGAGGCTGTCTGCCGCTTCCTTGTTCTGTGCATAGCTGCTTTCAACGAAGAGAAAGGCGGTCAGAATGGAGATTGGAATTTTAGTTTTCATGCTTTGCAAATTTTTCCGCAAAGCAAGTAAAAATGATATGTTCGGGGCTAAAAATTTGTCTGACTTTTATCTGACAAATTCTGACAATGCGGTATGTCAGTTATTTACACGCAGCTCGTATGAGTCGCCTCTGTTACATACAATCTCCATACCCGCTTTGGCAAGGGCGGCTTTAGTGCGCCTGACGAGGGTGTATAACGATTCTTCCGCATTACTTTTATTACCCCAAAGAGTCTCGCACAATATCCTTTTATCCACTCTCATATCCGGGGCGTCAAGAAGCATCTGAGCGAACTGTCGTTGCATGGGAGTAAGTTTTATGCCATCAAGCGATGGAGACACAGTAAGGACAATAAGTTCGGTATCTGACTTTTCTGTTTCCTTTCTTTTCACGATAAACATACTCGCCATTGAAAGTATGGAAAGCGCGAACAAAATTCCCGGCAAAGTCTGGTCCGACGCAATGAATATGGAAGCCATTGAACAGTCGGCAAATCCCTGGACCTGTATAGCAAGCCCATCTGAAGCTCGTTCGGGAACAAGCATAATAGAATCCGAAGCTATTTTATTTCCTCGGATTTTGGGCGAAGTATTCTTTTTGTCAACTAATGCGAGTGTGAAATAAGCCTCATCTTTCAGGGATGCGTTCCTGAAATTCACATCCGAAGCCTGATATATCAGAGGTTTATGCGTAGTTTCGTACATTTGGCGTATGGCCGCAACGGTGTCAGGACGCGTCCACAGTTCACTGTTTTCATTGGCTAACGCAAACATCGCATCGTTAAGGTCATTGGCGATGTTTTGTTTGACATTGGAATATGAGAAGCAACAGGTAATTACCGACGCTATCATTAAAGCTAATGGAATAAACATTCCATAACGAAGGCCGGACACATTGTTGTTTGCTGTTGAATTATCTTGCTTCATCTGAGTGGTAAATTATAATATTATCCCACAGTAATAATCGGTTTCTTTATAGCTGCACTCTGCTGGCTTTGATTTCTGAGCCGAGGAACAGCGTTGCCAGTTCGGCGAAGCGTTCGGGGCATTCTGTAGTCAGGTATTCTGCCCGACCGCCGCGTGTCAGCCTTGCATCCATCTCGCCGTGACGTCTCAGATAGTCTTTCAGACTCCGCGCCACTATATCGCCCTGTCTGACGATTTCTATCCCTTCGGGCACAGCCTCGCGGATCTTGGGATAGAGGATAGGGTAGTGTGTGCATCCCAGAATTATGGTGTCGGTCTCCGGGTCGGCCTTCAGCAGCGCGTCGACTTCCTGTCTGACGAAGTAGTCCGCTCCCGCCTTGTCGGCCTCGCGGTTCTCTACAAGCGGCACCCACATCGGACATGCGTGCGATGTGACCTTCATCTCGGGGTTCGTCTTGTGAATTTCTATCTCATACGACCCCGAAGCGACCGTCCCGGGCGTGGCGAAGATGCCTATGTGCCCGTTGCGCGTCACTGAGCCTATTACCTCTACCGTCGGCCTGATGACGCCCAACACCCGGCGATTCGGGTCGAGCCTCGGCAAGTCGAGTTGCTGGATGTTGCGCAGTGCCTTTGCCGACGCCGTGTTGCACGCCAGGATTACAAGATGGCAGCCGCGCCTGAACAGCTCCGTGACGGCCTGCAGCGTAAAGTCATACACGATGTCAAACGACCGTGTGCCGTAGGGCGCGCGAGCGTTGTCGCCCAAGTAGATATAATCATACTCCGGCATCGCGCGGCGTATCTCCGACAGTATCGTCAGACCTCCGTAGCCCGAATCGAATACTCCGATTGGTCCTGCTGTCTGTGGCAGTTGCTCTGTGTTCATGCCTCAAAGTTACAAATTTTACTCTTATCAATTTTTCTGACCTGCGAAATTTTTTTCAAATTTTTTCATTGTCTAATGTTTGTATAAATACTTGATGTATTGCAATTAACAAATCTATTACCAATTTAGTTCAAATTTATTTTCAAAAAGTAAGAAAAATAGTTGCAAATTCGATTTTCGTGTTATAACTTTGCATCGTCAATCAATGATTGAGCCAATCTTAATTAATCACACATTTTTTCTAACTCTAATTCACTATTCAAAAAAATGAAAAAGTTAAACACTAATCCTCCAAGTCCTGTCGAGCATGATGAGTCCGCAGTCTCTGACTCTCCCGTCGCAGGCAACCAAGCTCCGGCCGACGATGCCGCCGGCAGTCTCGACGCCTCTGAAACCACGCCCGTGCAGCAGCCCGCTCAGCCTGCAGCCGCCGAGCCTTCCGCGCCGGCCGATGAATCTTTCAATCCTGAAGAGGTCCGCCGACTCGTCGAGGAGGCCGAACACCGGGGCTACATCCGTGGCCGCAACGAAAACATCGGCGAGCTTGTCGACCGACGCTTCGGCAATGAGGCCGCCTCGCCGGCCGACGATGACGAGACCATCGAATCCTACCCCTCCTTCCTCGCACACATCCGTCCGAGCATCTGGGACAATTAATCAATCTATCTTTTTACCTTAACAACCATTCCAAACCAACAACTTCATTCTATTCAATTCACTTATCTACCAATCCATTTTATTCATCATTTTTTTATTCATTAATTTATTAACACACAAAATTTTAAACTATGCAAACACAAATCATTAACGGAACCGAATCCGGCCGACACATCATCGACGGCCCTCTTACCATCGAAAAATCGTCTGAAGCTGCGCCCGGCCTGCTTCGTAACAGCATCGACCGACGCATTACCAAAATCAGACCTATGTCTACTCCTATCGACCAGCTTTCGCGCCTTGCAGGCTCGCGCATGGCCAATTCGATGACTGTCGAATACTATTCGGTCGACAACCGCCCCATATCGGCCACAGTCGCCGAAACTGTCGTGGCGGGCGAAGGCACACGAAAGACCGAGGGTGTCTACACCCACATCATCAAGACTTCCGACGACCTCTTCTTCGAGCCGTCAGAGACCATTCTCATTCCTTCTGTCGAGGTTTTCGGCCCGAAGGGTGAGGCGGCCACGCCTTTGGTTCTCTACGTCGTCGGGCGCACTGTCGCCGGCGCAGGCATCGAGGTCATGGTGGTCAACAATTATAAGTCCGACGGCAGTCCGGTTCAGATACCGACCATTCCCAAGGGTTCGGAAATAATCCGCATGGGACGCGCCGCTACCGAACTCGACGTCCAGACGCCTCAGTTCCAGGCCCTCCCTCAGAAGGCGTCCAACAACTGTCAGATTTTCAAGATGCAGGTCGAGGAGTCTACTCTCCACAAAATGGCCGGCAAGGAAGTTCCCTGGTCTTTCTCCGATCAGGAGGAGGCAGCCATCATCGACATGCGTCTCGGCATGGAGAAGAATTTCCTCTTCGGTTCGCGTGCCGTCGTCTACGACCCCGTCAAGAACGAGAACGTCTACCTTACGGGCGGCATTTGGTCGCAGGCCGGCAAGTCGGTCGATATTACCTGCGAGGAATTCGACGAGTCGATGCTCATAACTATTTGCAAGCAGGCATTCACGGGCTCTAACGGCTCGAAGCAGAAAATCCTCATCGCAGGCACAGATTTCATCGAGCGGCTTTCGAAACTTCAGCTCAGCCGTGTCGTCTTCGCTTCTAATCCTATCGTGAAGTGGGGTCTCCAGTTCCGCATGATCACTTCCAATTTCGGCGACCTCTACGTCATCCACTCCGAGATTTTCGACCAGTGCGGCCACTCCAACGACGCAATGGTCATCGACCCCGACTGCATGACTAAGTATGTCCACATTCCCTTCCACGCCGAGAAACTCGATCTGCGTCGCTCGGGAACTCGCAACACTTCGGCCGTCGTGCTGACCGAGGCTTCCTGCGTCGTCCTCCGCTTCCCAAATGCTCACATGCGCATATCCGTTCTCGCCGAATGATACTCACTCTTTCATCTCAACAGATGCTTCAGGTCTGGCGCAAAGCCGCCGGCCTGGAGCCTTATCTCGACTCTTGTTCGGTTGAGAGTTTCGACGGCATAGATGTCAACTCGCGGCTCACGACTCTGATGCGGCAGTGGTATCTCGCCTTGCTCGATGATGCCCCGCCCGCTCTGCTCGCGCCTCCGTCCGACGCGTCGGCTCTCGTCACACTCGGCCCTGTCCGGGCCGGACGCGCTGCGCTTCTGACCGATTCTTCGGTGCGGCGTCTCATCTCCGTCCGGCTGTCGTCATGGCAGCGTCCGGCCACAGTCCTCACTGCCTCGGAAGCTAAAGCGGCCATCGCCATGCTCGACAATCCTTATTGCGCCGCAGGGCCTGTCAGCCCATTGGCTTGGCGCGATGCCGCGGGCGTGGTCTGTGTTAGCCCTGCCGCCGACGGCGACACTCTTGCCGAAGCCTCGGCGATTATCGACCCGGGCGACGACTGCTATATCTTCGACGAGCTGGCCCTCGCCTCTGTCCCCGACGACATTGTTCTTTGATTATCTTAATCTGATACTTTGAAAAACCATTTTTTAAAAATTACTTATATCCACCTCCCTCATAACATTTTTGTTGACTATGAAAGACTTACAAATACTTGCCGCGGCTCGCGACGCTTGGCTTGCCGCTGATAATTTCCGTTCCCGACGCGAACGTTGCAAGCGCTACACCTACGGCGACCAGTGGTCTGACCCTGAGATTGACGCCAACGGCAATGCTGTTACCGAGTTTGACAACATCGTCCGCAGCGGCAAAAAGCCTCTGACCAACAACGTTATCCGTCAGATTGTCAAGGTCGTCGTCGGGCGCTATCGCTACAATTGCGCTACCGACGGCGTCTACAACTCCGACTCGCCTTCTAAGCGCTACATTGCCGACAACGCCCTCTCCGAGCTTGACAGCCGCATGCTTGAGGAGTTTCTGATTTCGGGTTGCGCCGTGCAACGCGTTTCCTGCGACCGCCGTCCGGGCTTCGACGGCATATCGGTCGACAACGTCGACCCCCGCATGTTCTTCGTCAACGCCCACAAAGACCCTCGCGGACGCGACATCGAGCTTATCGGCATGCTCCACGACTATTCGCTTGCCGAAATCATCTCGCGTTTCGGCGACGGCACTCAGGCCCGCGTAGCCGAAATTTCACGCGCCTTTGCCCGCTCGTCGGCTGCCGGTTCGCTCGCGCAGAGCGGACTTGGACTGACGGCCTGGGGTGCTGACGACTTCTTCTGTTCTTCATCGGGCAAATGCCGCGTCATAGAGGTCTGGACGCTCGACTGCCGCAACAAGCTCATCTGCCACGACCCGGAGGAGGCCGAGCTTTTTACCGCCGCCAACTCGTCGGCCGTGTGCCGCAGCTTGCGCTCCATCAACCGGCGTCGTGCGGGCGACGGACGCGAGCCGGTCAACGTCCGCCAGTCGGTCGACTTCGTCTGGCACTGCCGATGGTTTGCCCCCGACGGCACTGTCCTCGCTTCCTACGACACTCCCTATGCCCACTGCAGCCATCCCTTCGTGCTCAAGTTCTATCCCATGACCGACGGCGAGGTTCATTCGCTCGTCGAGGATGTCATAGGCCAGCAGCGTTGCATCAACCGCCTCATGGTCATGATCGACCACATGATAGGCTCTTCGGCCAAAGGTGTCCTGCTCTTCCCCGTGGAGCAGAAGCTGAAGGAGTTCTCCTGGGAAAATATTTCCGAACAGTGGTCGCGCACCAACGGCGTAATCCCGATTTCGGGCCGCACCTCCTGTCTGCCTCAGCAGGTTGTCGCTCAGGGTGCTGATGCCGGAGCTTATGAACTTCTGTCGCTGCAGATGAAGCTCTTGGACAATATTTCGGGCGTCGGCGATGCCCTCGCCGGACGCACTGTCGCGGCCTCGACCGGCAATGCCCTCTATGAAAATCAATTGCGCAACTCGGCCATCGCCATTGCCGATCTCATCGAGACCTTTGCCGCCTTCCGCCGCCAGCGCGACGACAAAGCCCTGAGTCTCTGTAAAAAATAGGCGACGAGCCGACTGACCGACCCGCCGCCCTGCGTTCAGGAGTTAACAATAATTTTTACGATGATTTTACTTATGGATTTATCTTATAATTTCTTTGGTCACTTTCGAGCCTTGACGACGGATGCAGACCTGTCCGGCTGCCGGCTGTTTGAGCTTCACGCCGTAGAGGTTGAAGTATTCGACGGGTGCTGCGCTGTCGTTGGTCGTGATGTCGGAGACGGCCGTTGTGATGTCGAAGCCTTCGGGCAGCTTGATTGTGGTCACACCCTCGGGGTCGGTAATGAGCCAGTCGCCGTTTTCATACTTGAGCAGCGACACAAGCAGCGCCTCTTCGTTGAATGTCATGACTCCGTTTTCGACGACTGCGCCGTATTCGAGTTCCTTACATTCTTCGATGTCAAAACCTGCGTGCAGATAGTAGTCGACGGCCGAGCTGACGCGCATCATGCCATACACGCTCGACTCCATGCCGATGGGCGACTCTTCGATGTAGATACATTCGGGGTCTTCGGCGTTGATGTCGATATAGTGGTTGTGGGCCTCATGGCCCTTGTTGAGCGCGGCATATTCGTTAAGACCGGAGTAGGGGTTGACCAGACGGTAGCGTTTGGGGTTCTCCTTGTTCTGCTGAAGCATGCACTTGGTGGTCTGAGAGGTGATGTTGGATATTACCGACTGGAGGAAGCCGTCGGTAAACTCGGCGATGCCGCAGTCTGTCCAGTTGTCGGCATTATCGTCGATGAAGTAGTAGGTACACCAGTCGTAGCCGACGATATCGCCTTGGCCGTCAAGTGCGACGAGGATAAAGGTCTCTTTCTTGACCTTGCCCATCTCGTAGCTGAATTCGCCGCGCGGTGTGAACACCGGACCTTGCTCGGCTATGGTCTGTACACTTTTGACAATTTCGTCTTCCTGCATGTCGGGGAATACATAGTAGCGCGCTTCGGCGACGTCCTGGCCGATAGATACCGTGGCCTTGAACGTGCGCTCTGTCAGGCACTGCGATTCGGGTGTCACTTTCACGTCATAGTCGTCGAGCTTGCCGCCGGGAAGTACGATGCGGAATTTGCCGCGGCGGTTGCCGGCGATTGCTCCGGTGTCGTCGCCCACGGCGATGCCGAGCATCGGTGCGCGGAAGACTTTGTCGACCAGCGTCATTTCGTAGCGCGAGTTGACGCCGATATACATCTCGCCTTCGCCCCAGTCGCAGCCTATCATCGTTTTGTGGAAGATGGCGTTGTTGGGATCGGTGGCGTCGATATCGATATAGCACTTGCCCTCGGAGTCATATTGGCCGGCTTTCAGTGCGATGTTGTTGGCTTCTTTCATCGCGTCGGCAAATGCCTGTCCGTAGGGTGCGATGACACGGTAGAAGGGGCTGTCGTCCTGAGCCTGCTGTATCTCTACTGCATAAGTCACAGGCAGATAGCCATACCAGCCGGTAACCATGTCGTCGGTCATCCAGCCCTGTCCGATAGATTTGTAAGTGATTTCGCTTTGGCCTTCGTCAGCTGCCATACAGATCGTGCCGACTGCGGCGACGAACATTACAGATAGTAGAGTAAATAATCGTTTCATAAGCACTTTGTCATATAATTTACTGGAATGGTTTACATATTGGCGACAAATATAATGATTATTTGCTTCGTTGCCAAATTTTAACCTGAATTTCGAACTTTTTTCAAAAAATATCTCACTTTTCTTTTCACTTTTGTCTAAGTCTGTCACTATGAAAAAGATAAATTACGTCAAGCTCCGCAATGAGGATTTTGTCGGCCGCATGTACGAAATCGCGCGTCGTCGCCGACTGTTCGGCGAGCCGATTTCTCGCAATCTGATAATCACGGAAGCCCTCGGCTCTCGGCCTCAGCGCTATTATGTCTCTCTAACTCACGCTTGCGTCACTTTGCGACGCCTGGCCGGGTCTGACTATCTGCGTCAGGGCGCTGATGCGCCACGCAACTGGCGTCAGCAGCTCTGGGCCGAACTCGCCGGCAAGGTCAGCCGCTATCGCGCGGCCCACCGCGATCTTTGTTTTGAGGACTCAGTCGCCTATGTCCTGACCTACAAGCAGCCCGACCGTTTCTATCTGTCGCGCTCTTTGGCCGAAAGGCTCTTCAATAAGACCTTCCGCCTGGTGTCCGAGTATCGCATCCGCACTCTCTGACCTCTCTGTTTCACTTTTAATCAATTTCTTAAAATCAAATCCTATGACTGTCAAACTTTCAATCAATCAGCTTATCGAAGATATCTATGCCGACTCGGCCCTCGGTGCCGTCCTCGGACGCCGCGACAGTAGCGGCGATGTCGCCTTACTCACTGCCGACCACCGTCGCGCCCTCAGACGCGTGCTTGCCCACGCGGCAGCCGTGGTCGCTTCTCAGCTCGGCAACCGCCTCCTCAAGGCTTCTGTCACTGACTCTCAGACCGACGCCGACTTGGGCGAAATCACTTTTGTCCTCGCCGACAGCTGCGACGCGTCGCCCGAAGCCCTCCATTACCATTTTGCTTCGGCTGTCAGCTACGCGGCTCTGAAAATCGTCTCTG
>JAGAOW010000010.1 GCA_017889945.1 Muribaculaceae bacterium | reverse complement strand
TCCCGCGACCTCCAGAACGAAGGCATCTTCGTCAACCCGGTCGTTTCGCCGGCTGTCGCACCGCAGGATACCCTCATCCGCTTCAGCCTCATGGCCACTCACACCAAAGAACAGGTTACAACGGCGCTCGAAAAGATTCAGAAAGTATTCCGCGCCCACAACCTGATTCCCTAACAGCCTCGCCAAACCATGGACTTATAATATTTTTCGCAGGGATGTGTCAATCGCATCCCTGTGTTTTTTTATAAACCGCAAACACCTAATCTAACCCATTTACGATATGACATTCAACAATCTCCTACGCGGCATAGCAGTCGCAGTGATTGCAGCTACGGCTTTCGCCGCCGACGCAGTCAACCCGAAACCATTCACAGTCCCCGAAATCCGCCAGTGGCGCGGCGCAGAAGGCAACTTCGAAATTGCTCCCGACGCTCGCGTGACCTACTCCGACCCCAAACTCCAGGCCATCGCTCAGCGCTTTGCCCAGGACTACACCACCTTCACGGGCCGTCAGCTGAACGTCGAGAAAGCCAAAGCCCGCAAAGGCGACATCAACTTCAAAATAAAACCCTCGACCAAAGCTAAATCAGAAAGCTACGACATCGACATCACAGACCGCGTGACCGTCACAGCTCCCGCTGAAGAAGGCGCTCGCTGGGGCGCGATGACCCTCCTGCAGATGCTCGAACAAGCGCCCGCCCTTCCCAAAGGCCACATCTCCGACCAGCCTTCCTACGGCTTCCGTGGTTTCATGATCGACGCAGGCCGTAAATACATCCCTCTCGACTACCTCTACAAACTGGTCGACGTGATGGCATACTACAAACTCAACGAACTTAACGTCCACCTCAACGACAACAGCTTCGTATACTTCTACGATGACGACCTCAACATGACTCAGGCAGCTTTCCGCCTCGAAAGCGAAACCTTCCCCGGTCTGACAGCCCGCGACGGCTTCTACACCAAAAACGAATTCCGCGATTTCCAGAAATATGCAGCCGGACGCGGCGTCGAAATCATCCCCGAATTCGACCTGCCCGCCCACTCTCTGGCCTTCTCCCACTATCGCCCCTCAATCGGCAGCAAGGAATACGGCATCGACCATCTCAACCTCATGTCTGAGGAAACATACGGCTTTGTCGATTCTCTTTACGCCGAATATCTCGGAGGCCCCGACCCCGTGTTCATCGGCAAGCGTTTCAACATCGGCACTGACGAATATTCCAACAAAGACTCAGTCGTTGTAGAAAAATTCCGCTACTTTACCGACCGCTACGCCCGTCAGGCTATGGACTACGGCAAACGTCCCGTCGCCTGGGGCGCTCTGACCCACGCCAAAGGCAAATTCCCCGTTGTTGTCGACGGCCTCGACCTCTTCATCTGGTATAACGGCTACGCCGAACCCAAAGAAATGCATGAACTCGGCTACAACATGGTGTCAATCCCCGACAACATGGTCTACATCGTGCCTAAAGCCAAATACTATCAGGACTACCTCAACAACCGGCGCATCTACGACAACTGGGCGCCCAACGTCTTCCGCGACGTCGTCTTCGACGAAAACGACCCGCAGCTCCTCGGCGGCATGTTTGCCGTCTGGAACGACCATTCGACCAACGGTGTGACAGTCAAAGACATCCACCATCGTGTGATGCACTCCCTCCCCACCGTAGCCGCCAAAACCTGGAGCGGTAGCGCAGTAACCGTGCCCTTCGAAGAATTCGAGAAGAAGAGCGCAATGCTCTCTGAAGCTCCCGGTGTCAACTACCTCTCGACATTCGGCCACGACCCCATCACGGTGCTTGAAGTTGCCGAAGTCAAAGCGGGTCAGGAACTTCCGATTAAAGAAATCGGCTACGACTACACTGTCGAATTCGACGTCGACGGAGCGAAAGAAAGCAAAGGCACAGTCCTCTTCGAGTCTCCCGACGCCACATTCTGGCTCTGCAACCCCGTCAACGGCACAATGGGCTACAGCCGCGAAGACAAAATCTATCTGCTGCGCTACGACGTTCGCCCCGGCGAAAAAATCCACGTCAAAATCGAAGGCGACAACGACGCCCTGCGTTTCTATGTCAACGGCAAACTCGTCGACAACAACGTATCGCGCTACCTCCGCCACAACGACAACGACATGCAGATTGCCGAACTCCGCACACTTGTATTCCCCCTCGCGAAAGCCGGCGACTATAAATCAAAAATCAGCAACCTGAAAGTCCGCAACTACATCGAAAAATAATTTTCAGCATACCCATAGCATCATCGCGGCCCGGACTCCCCCGGGCCGCTTCTTTTCCTACCGTTTCCCGACATTTATTGTAAATCCGTCCAACCATCTGAAAAAGCTTACCCGTCGGACGGGTTGGATTTGTCGGACTCGTTCGTGGATGGGGAGGGGGAGATAAATAAAAACAGCCGCTGGAGAGCGGCTGTTAAAAGGTTGTGGTGCGGCGTCGGATATTATCCGAACACGCTGATTTCCAAACAGCTGATTACTTTTGCGGGGTTTTAATCAGCTGCTTTTTGTGGATTTTCTAACGGGTGATTACTTTTTGAAGTAACGCTTGTAGAGGCCCTGGAAGCCCTGACCGTGGCGAGCTTCGTCCTTAGCCATTTCGTGAACGGTGTCATGGATGGCATCGAGGTTGAGCTCTTTGGCACGCTTGGCGATGCGCATCTTGTCGGCGTTAGCACCTGCTTCAGCTGCCATACGTTTTTCAAGATTGGTCTTGGTGTCCCATAC
>JAGAOW010000164.1 GCA_017889945.1 Muribaculaceae bacterium | reverse complement strand
CAGCCACAAGAGGCGGATGGAGTCTCGATGCAGCTACTGAAATTACCGCTGATGCCTCTAACAGCAAATTATATGTCTGGGAAGGCGACCTCACAACCGGCACATTCAAGGCTGCGCTTGAAAAGAGCTTCGACGCTCCGTTCTACCGCCCCGCATCGGCAGGCTGCACAGTGTCTGAAGCCGGCGTCAGCGCCCGTGAAATGGTGTTCACAACCGAACCCGACGACCAGTGGGAAGTGACCGTAGCAGGCAAATACCGTCTGACGTTCGACACCGACGCCATGACTTTCGATGCAGTCTACCTAAGCAGCGAAATTCAGGCCAAGCCCTTATATATGATTGGCTCGGCAACAAAAGGCGGCTGGAGTCTCGACGAGGCTACCGAACTGACTGCCGAAGCAGGCCAAAAGGATGTGTACACATGGACAGGCACTCTGAAAAAGGGAGAATTCAAATTCACTTTTGAAAAAGACTTCGGCGCTTCATTCTATCGCCCGTCGTCGGAAAACTGCACAGTGTCTGCATCAGGAGTATCTGCCACAGATATGATTTATCGCGCCGGCGATCCTGATTACAAATGGAATGTCATCGACGAAGGCACATATACACTGACCGTCGACACCAAAAACATGACTATAAACATCACATACAAGAACTGACAATAAAAAAATAAGATATGAAAAAAATGGGCATTATTGCGTCTGCTGCGTTGGCCGTATCGTTCTTCGCAAGCTGTTCAGACGAGATTGAAATGCGTTACCCGCCAAAATATGAACTTCCCGAACTTCCCGAAGTAGGCGAAATCCATACCTACAAAGCTCCGCTCTACTGGAGTGTATATGAATATTGCTACGAGCAGAGCATCAACGGCGTCGCCAACGCCGACATGGACATCAAATCAGAAGAATGGGATAAAATCATCGACTGGGTGGCCACTGACCTCAAACCTTACGGCTACGACATGGTCTGCACCGACGGCTTCATCCCGATGTTGGCAAGCGACAACACAGGATATATGACCCACTACGGCTCGATGGCACTTAAAGACCTCGTGGCCAAATGCAAGGCCAAAGGGCTCAAGCTGGGTGTTTACGACAATCCCCTGTGGATTCACGGCCCGCGTGAAACCACGATCGACGGAACTATCTACAATTTCGGTTCTCTCTACTATAATGGTTCGACAACTGTGCTGAATCCCAACAATGAAGACCTTTGGTTCAACTGGGTAGTGGCCGACCAAGCCGGCGCAAAAGAGTATATCGACGGCTTCTTCAAGCATTATAAAGAACTCGGCGTCGAATATATACGCATGGACTTCCTTTCATGGTATGAAGACGGTAAGGACCGAGGCATGGGAATAGTAAGCAGAGGCTACGGACGTGAAACATATGCCCGTGCACTCGCCTACATAGCCGAATCCGCTAAAAAATACGGCATATTCACTTCACTGGTTATGCCACACATGTACAATGACGCTGAGGTCGAGGCCAAATATGGCAATATGGTCCGCATCGTATGCGACACCGGCGCGGGCGGCTGGTGGCACTGCTCCGCTCAGGACAAAGGCAAATCATATGCGACATGGCCCAACTGCATGAACATGTTCGACGGATTTACCTACTGGTCACACATATCCGGCCGCGACAATGTCATCCTCGACGGCGACTTCATCCGACTCAACAAGTTTGAAAGCGACGCCGAACGCGAAACTGTCATTTCGCTTCAGCTCATGGCCGGCGGCCCCGTTACGGTAGCCGACCAGTATAACACCATCGGCAACAACACCAAGTTTTATACCAACGCCGAACTCCTTGAGCTGAACACCGACCGATTTGTCGGCAAGCCTGTCAGCGACAAACTCGGCAACCGCGACAACGAAATCTGGTATGGTCAGATGTCAAACGGCGACTATGTCATAGGTCTGTTCAACCGCGACGACAGCCCCCGCGACTACTCGCTCAAGCTCAGCGACCTCGGCATAAGCGGCGAATGGAAGATGCGCGACCTCTGGCGTCATACCGACGAAGGCACAGCTTCGACAATCAATGCCAAAGTTCAAGCTCACGGCTGCAAAATAGTGCGTTTATGTAAATAATAAAACCTAATATACATGAAACATATGCTTTTATTTGTCATGGCTATTGCCATGACGGGCTCGCTCTTTATCCCTTCAGAGCTGAATGCCGCAGAAATAAGTTCTCCGTCAGGTAATGTCAAAGTCAATGCGGATGTCATCGACGGAGTCCCCACCTACAGCATGACATATAAGGGCAAGGATGTCATCAAGCCCTCCACTCTCGGCCTGCAACTGGCCGATGGACCGGATATGACCGACGGTTTCGAGCTGATTTCGACCTCGACTTCTTCGTTCGACGAAACATGGCATCCCGTCTGGGGAGAGAACAGCTCAATCCGCAACAACTATAACGAGCTCCTGCTGCGCCTTGACCAACCCAAGCACTACCGTAAGATGAACATACGCTTCCGCGTCTATGACGACGGCATCGGTTTCCGTTATGAATTCCCGCAGGAGGGCGTGCTGACCTACTTCATCATCAAAGAGGAGAAGACACAGTTTGCAATGGCCGGCGACCACACGGCTTGGTGGATTGCGGGCGACTACGACACTCAGGAATATGATTACACCGAATGCCGTCTGTCTGAAATCCGAGGCAAAATGGCTGACGCAATCTGCAGCAATGCCTCTCAGACCCAGTTCTCCCCCACAGGCGTACAGACATCACTGCAAATGAAGACCGACGACGGTCTTTACATAAACATCCACGAAGCCGCGCTGGTCGACTATTCATGTATGCACCTTGACCTCGATGACAAAAACTTCGTGTTTACCTCCTGGCTGACACCCGACGCGCAAGGCAACAAGGGACATCTCCAGAGTCCGTGTCATTCGCCGTGGCGAACGGTCATGGTCAGCGACGACGCGCGCGACATGCTCGCATCAAACCTGATTCTGAACCTCAACGACCCTTGTGCATACGACGACACATCGTGGATCAAACCGGTAAAATACATCGGAGTCTGGTGGGAGATGATTGGCGGTGGCAAACAATGGTCATACACCAACGACATACCCTCGGTCAAATTAGGCCAGCTTGACTATTCGAAGACCAAACCTCACGGACAACATCCGGCAAACAACGAGAATGTCAAAAAATATATCGACTTCGCGGCCGAACACGGCTTTGACCAAGTTTTGGTCGAGGGCTGGAATGTCGGCTGGGAAGACTGGTTCGGCCATTCGAAAGACTATGTTTTCGATTTCGTGACACCCTACCCCGATTTCGACATCGAGATGCTCAACGAGTATGCCCACTCCAAAGGAGTCAGACTGATGATGCACCATGAAACCTCGGCTTCGGTGCGCAACTACGAACGCCACATGGAAAAAGCTTATCAACTGATGGACAAATACGGCTACAACGCTGTCAAAAGCGGCTATGTGGGCAACATGATTCCGCGCGGCGAGCATCACTACGGTCAGTGGCTCAACAATCACTATCTTTACGCCGTTACCGAAGCCGCCAAACATCACATCATGGTCAACGCACACGAGGCCGTGCGCCCCACAGGTCTTTGCCGCACCTATCCCAATCTGATCGGCAATGAAAGTGCTCGCGGAACTGAGTATGAATCATTTGCCGGCAACAAACCATCGCACACCACCGTACTGCCCTTTACCCGTCTTCAGGGCGGCCCGATGGACTACACTCCGGGCATATTCGAGATGGATATGAGCAAGGTAAACCCCAACAGCAACAGCCATGTAAACAGCACCATCGCCCGCCAGCTGGCTCTTTATGTCACAATGTACAGCCCCCTGCAGATGGCCGCTGACCTGCCCGAGGTCTATAATCGTTTTCTCGACGCGTTCAAGTTTATCAAGGATGTCGCTGTCGATTGGGACGAAAGCCGTTATCTTGAAGCCGAGCCGGGCCGTTATATCGTAGCCGCACGCAAGGCAAAAGGAAGCGATGACTGGTTTGTCGGATGCACAGCCAACGAAGACGGCCATGAGTCAAGTCTGTCGCTTGACTTCCTTGACAAGGACAAAAAATATGAGGCGACAATCTACGCCGATGCCTCTGATGCGCATTATCTTACCAATCCGCAGGCATATACCATCACTAAAAAAGATGTTACTTGCAAGACCAAATTAAAGATGAAAGCTGCCGCAGGCGGTGGCTACGCCATCTCGATAAAGCCCCGGCAGTAGATTCAGATTATAAATTTTGGTTGTTTTAAACAGTATAACACAGGCGGTGCGGCAATTTCATTTTTTTGCCACACCGCCTGAATTTTATGCCTTTATCATCTCCTTTTACCTGAGTGGCGGCCGGTCAATCGCTTCAACATCTGACGCTCGAGCTTATAGACTCGTTCGATTTGTTTGGGAGTAAGAAATTTGCTGTACTCGTCATAATATTTCTTCCTGATATCAAGGAGTTTCTGACTGTGTTCAAACCGGCTCTGGATGACGCTGTCGGTCTGCGAATCAGTCATCCCGCCACTGCGTTGGCGACCGTTACGCGGCCCTAAAGCCCAGACCTCCCGTTGGTTTTGCAGATAAGTGGCAATGAATTTTTCGCTCACTTCCGACGATAATGCAAGTTCCTCTGCAATGTGTTTTGCTTGTTTTTCAGCGAGTTGTTCGCGGGAGATACGTACTCCGCCCTTGCGCTCTCGCGCTGATGCCTGACAGCTTAAGGCAAATATCGCTGTCACGAGCAGCATGATTCTGAATAAGTTTTTCATTCTGTTTATTTTTTATTCGTGCATAAATATGTCATCTTGGTATATCTCAAGCAGATATGTTTGATCTGCGTCCGACAGATTGTCAAATGCCTGTAAAATTTCGATAAAATCAGTCTTATGACTTGACATGCTGTGACTTCCGACGGCGAGAAGTATTGCTAGCGTTGCAGCGACAGCCGTGAGACGGAAAGCAAGCGTCAAGCCCCGATGGCGCCTCTGACGCGAATGCGCATTGGCAATAATCTTATTTTCCACATCGTCGAAAAAATTATCCGGCACACGATATGGCATTTTCTTTCCGGTTTTGTCAAAATTAAAATCGCTCATATAATCATTAATCGTGAGTGTTCATATAATGGATAATTTTCTCTTTTGCAGCGTGATAGTTTGCTTTCGCACTTGCGGCTGACGTATCGCTTATCCGGGCAATCGTGGCATAATCAAATTCATCGTAGTAGCGGAGATTGAATGCCAGTTGCTGTTTCGGCGGCAACTTATGAATCGCTTTCTGCAATTTGACCGCTTCGAGATCTGAATAATCAAAATATTCGTCTGCAATCATCCGGCCGGCATCTTCAGTCTGCGCTTCATCATCAAGCGAAAAGGCGACTTTCTTATGCCTTTGGCATTGACGGATGGCTTCATTTGTCGCAATTCGAAAAATCCATGCAGCCAACGGCATATCCTTTTTGAATTTATCGATATTCTTGAATACCCTTATGAAAGTTTCCTGCAAGGCATCTTCCGCGTCGTGATGAGCCACGGTTATTCGTCTTATATGCCAATAAACCGCCTCCTTATAATCTTTCAAGAGCATACGGAAACCTGCCTCCGAATCCCTTCCGATGGTATCGAGAATATTTTTGTCAGACAGAAATCGGGTCATTGCCGCTTTGAAACTTATCCTTTCAGATAATATAGATTGCTTTTACCCGGCACAGGTTTAATCGGATTAAATTCGTCCTGCGCAAACACATTCAGTTCTGCCGCTGCGCCGCACATTTTCTCAAAAGAAGCGCCCGGCTTCAATATTCTATTATTAGTCATATCAGATTTTTTTAGAGTTCAACATACTTAGCTTCTGCATCAGCTTACAACTAATATACCCGCCAACTCCTCTAAAGTCAAATCTCCTCAGCAAAAAAATACATTTCAAAAAGCCTCGGAAAAATTTGCACGATAAAAAATAATCATGTAAATTTGCACCGCATTTGAGGATAGCCCCTCAATGTCGATAACGATTAGTGAATGACTCCGT
>JAGAOW010000163.1 GCA_017889945.1 Muribaculaceae bacterium | reverse complement strand
ATTCATAATTGATGCCTGCTGTCTGCGTATATTCCTTTATACGTTTATTGGCTGCTGCATTGAGTTCTGTTGAATTGTTGGCCAAATTGGGCGTGAGAGCGTCGATGGTTGTGTCGCCGACTTTGATAAGACCTCTATGCGATTCCAGGGGGATACGCATAAGGTATATCAAATGGTACTTACTTGCATAAAAATAGTTTGCCATGACTTATGATTGGATTAAGTCGACGAATCGAATTTTTTGCTTAGATTTTGGAGCACCCCAGTCTTTGATTAGGGCGTAAACTCCGTTATGCTTCTTTATATCACCGCTCTTGCAGCCTTCGCAGTAGCTAATTCTGACTGTCTCGCCAAAAAGGTCGGCCTCGACTGTTCTGCGTTCGCCACAAGAGTTAGGTATCACTCCTTTCAACCCATCCATCTGTCATATATTCCCTGATATTATATATGCAATATATAGCAATGATTTCAGTTGTGGGTTCTTGCCGAATTTTACCCGGTAATAGTCAATAAAAGTGTAGAGTAGTGCCTCGCGCGCAAGAACTATATTGTCGCCTTGCCACTCAAAGCCATAAATGCTTTGAAATGCCGACTGAGCCGCTTTGAGCCACTCGCTGCTTGTCTCGGTGTTCTCGTTGACTATGCGTAATTTGCGGTCGAGCAGACCTATGCGCTGTTCTATCGCGATTGGTTCGCCTGTCACTGTGTCGTATCGGCTTACCAAGTACGGTGCTTCGCCACAGGTGATTTCCATGCGGTTTTCGTTTACGTAGTCACGCCAAGTCTTTCCTTCGGGAAAAGTTATTCGTTCCTGGTTGACAATCCATGTATGTGTGCCATCGGGATTGTCAACTTCGGTATTGAAAACGCCCTCGCGACCGAACCAGGCGACATCGACCAAATTGTTTTGCTTGTTGCATATCCACGAAGGGGTAAATACCTCGGCCATTTCGCGACTGCGTTGTTGTTGCTGTTCACGCGATTTTACAGCTCTTGGCACTATTATATTGCCATTTTCACCGGTTATTGCTTCAAGCTTTATCTGGTCGTTATATTGATAACCCTTGCCCCTGTCGGCATAATCATCCGTACCCCAAAAGATATTGACCTGACAATCGTCCGTGCTCATGGTGTGGTCTTTGAGCAACGTGTTCATCAGTTCGGGCGACAGCTCGAATATATCATTTTCTTTTATGTCGATTGGGGTATCTGCCATCAATATTTATTCTAAGCATTGTTACCACAAATTTAGTAATTATTTTCCACTCAGCAACTATTTCCTCAAAATTATCGCCAACCATTCTCGGCCATAAACACCAACGCTTCTCGCGCTTCCTCGCATTTCATCTTGTTTCAACATGATTAGTCGAGCTTAATCCAAAATTTCTCGTCTCGATTTCGCCAGTAATCCCACAAAATTCAACATTCTTGCAAAAACCACAACAAACCTTCAGTCTATAGCATACCTTTGTATCAAAAAAGAAATTTTTGTCCATAGCTCCGACCTTCAGCGAGGCTCCACTTAAAGACTCTAATCGCCCTTATTCTCAGCTAAAAATCATTCATCTTTGTCTATGTGTCCGAGGCTTGCCTCGGAAATCTCGTAGCTGAAACCATTAATGTTATCCCTCGAGCTCGAGGGATAAAAATAAAATTTCCTGCCCTTTTGCCTTTCTATTTCATCTGACTAGCTCCGCCATGTCCAAATATACCATCTTCTTCGAAAAATATATCAATCGCCCTCTGAAAAAATGGGAACTCGATGTAATCGCCGCTCTCGAGTATATTCGCCAACACGGCGACAACCACCGTCTTGTCAT
>JAGAOW010000162.1 GCA_017889945.1 Muribaculaceae bacterium | reverse complement strand
GCTGCCCGCTTGCCCGCGCACTCCGCCAAAAATTCAAACGCAGCGGCCAGATGCCAAGGCGAAAATTTATGTGCGTATACAGTCCCGAACTGTTGCGAAACCGAAAAACTATAGAAATCACAAACAACCATCAAGAAAGTAATCCCGGTTTCCGCAAAGCCGTCATAAACGGCACTTTCGCCCACAGCACTGCAATTTTCGGACTGCAACTGGCCGGACTTGTCATCGAAGACATTTATCAAGCCGAATGAAGTCTGACTGTGCATAATTTCAATGTTCTCGTTTGCACTGCAAAGTTAGGTCATATAGTGTGCCGCCAACATGTAACTCTGCACGTTCACGAATTTTAACTTTGCAGGTTTTGCCATAACGCTTATTATCAGCAAAGTGGCTCTTAAAATTTTTTGAAAAAAATTTCAAGGAACAAACACCTTGAAAATCGGCAGGCTTATTCCCGATTTTATATTTACCGAAATCGAAGGCTTTGGATGAAAAAAGTGCGAATATTTTTGTCGGATTGTCGTTTTTGACTAATTTTGGGGGACGAAAAATAAATAAACATCTACAATCAAGGTCATCACATAACTATGTCAGAAAATATATTATTAAAACTGCAAAGCCTGTCGACAGAGTATTATAGTTTGGGAAGCTGGTATTCATATGCACATTTCGGACCGATAATTCCTAAAAAATCCAATGACATAGAGCCGGAAAAAATCGACGGCATGATACTGCTTCTTGTCAAAGAGGGCGAGATGACGCTTGAAATCAATTTCGAACAATTTAATTTCGAGGCCAATACTTTTGCCGTTCTGCCCTACGGCGCGACGGTCAAATTTGTCAATTCGACCGACAAGCCGTTGGAGGCATACACGATATTCTATACGACCGATTTTCTTCACGACGTAAATATCAACTTCGCGACAATCAGCGTCCCGGTACTGTTTGAAAATCAGTCGCCCGCGCAGATGCTATCGAAATCGGAGGCCGAACTGGTGTTAAAATATTTCGACCTTATGCGCCTGAACGCCATGACCAAAGTCAACCAGCAGATAGAGAAAAACATTGCATCGAGTCTGACTGCGGCGATGGTCTATCAGATGATACAGTTCCACTATAAGCGCATCGGCATAATCGACGGGTCGAAAGTGCAGCGCACCTGCCGCAACGCATATGTCCACGATTTCATGAAGCTCGTCCACGTCCATTACTCGCGCGAGCGCTCGGTGGCTTTTTATGCCGGCAAGCTCTGTATATCGCCCAAATATCTGTCTTTGCTCGTGAAAGAGACCACAGGAAAGTCGGCGGCGAAGTGGATTGACGATTTTGTGCTGATGGAGGCAAAGAATCTGCTTCGTTTCTCAGGCAAGAATGTGCAGCAAGTGGCTTATGCGCTCAATTTTTCGAATCAGTCGTCGTTCGGTAAGTTCTTCAAGCACATGACCGGGATGTCGCCGACTGACTATCAGAAATCCTGATTTTTGCTGTTCTTATGGCGCGCGGCATTGCGTTGCAGGCCCGAGAGTTTGGCGCGTCTGACCGCACTGCGGCCGAATACGGCGCGGAAAGCGTCGCCGTCCATGGCGAGTATGCCGTCGGCGTCGAGCGACATCAGGGCGTCGGAGGGCAGAAATTCGGATAGCGTGGCTAAAGAAGATTCAGAACACATGGGGCAGACGTCCTGACACACGTCACAGCCATAAATACGGCTGTCAAGTCGTAAATTCGGCGGAAGGTCGCCACGGTGCTCGATGGTAAGGCAGGAATAGCAGCGGGCCGCGTCGAGGCCGCCACGACCATCGAGAGCGTTGCCGGGGCACGCCTTGACACAGGCGTCGCATTCGAGGCATTTCCGACCAATCAGCGAGCTGTCGGGCGTGACAGAGCCGGTCCACAGAATTTCGGCGAGGAAGACTTTAGAGCCAACGCCGTCGACAATCAGCTGCCCGTTAAGTCCGATAATACCCACGCCGGCCTCTGCGGCCCAGTAGCGTTCGCGGATAGGCGCGGTGTCGACGCAGACCCTCGTGTTGCCGCCGAATCTTGCGACAATTTCGTCGGCCACGGCTGAAAGCCGCATGCGAATCACGTCGTGATAGTCACGGCCGAGGGCATAGTCGGCAAAAAGCGGATGACGCCTCGGCTGGCGGTAGTCGAAAGCGCATGAAATCACAGTCCGAGCGCCATCGAGCAGAAGCCGCGGGTCGCGGCGGATGTCGTCGTAGCGTTCGAGATAGGGCATTGAGAAATTGCGGCCTGCGCGAACCCACTCGGTGTAGCGCTGATGCTCGCTTTCAGAGACGGGTCGGGCTTCAGCGAAACCGCAGCGGATGGCGCCGGCATCGGCGACAAGAGAGCGTATGGCCTGCCGGATGTCGTCCATATGTTTCAGCCCATAGGAATGGTGCGGAATTCATAACCGCGTTCGAGTAGCCACTCTATGGCGCGAGGCAGCGCGTAGCGCATGTTGCGTGACGATTTGCGCGAGTCGTGGAAGACGATAATAGAGCCGTCGCGAGCGAAGCGCTTGACGTTGTCAAGAACCTTTTCGGGGGTCAGTTTTCGCGAGTAGTCGCGAGTGACAAGGTCATACATGACGATGTTGTAATGGTCTTTGATGGCCTTTGCCTGACCGAAACGGAGCAAACCGTGAGGCGGGCGGAAGAGAGGGCTGTCGATGAGCTTGTCGGCCTCGGTAATGTCGCAGAGGTATCTGCGCCTCGAAGACTTGATGCCCTGAATATGGTGCATCGAGTGGTTGCCGTAGGCGTGGCCGCGACGTTTGATTTCCTCAAAAATCTCGGGATAGCGTCTGACATTGTCGCCCACCATGAAAAAAGTGGCTTTGACGCCGTAGCGGTCGAGGGTGTCGAGCACCCACGGCGTTTCTTCGGGTATGGGGCCGTCGTCGAAAGTCAGGTAGACAACTTTCGACTTGCGACGTCCTTTTATACGCCATACCGCCTCCGGGAAAAGGAGGCGGTAGAATAGCGGTGGTCGTTCGATAAACATGTTTAGTCGGAAAGGATAAGGATATCAGGGATTTCAGTTGACGAGATTTCGCCAGGCGTTGATGTCGACGCCGTTGCTGTCGGCAATGGCCTTGGTGGTCAGAAGCGGGTCGACTCCGGCGGCATTGTGAAGCTCAAGGAGGCTGACAGCGACATTAAACATCTCCTTGGTCTGTCCGCGGCTGCGGTCACGCGCCTGAATGAGTTCGTCGAGTTCGTAGCCGTCGAGGTAGAGCATCGGATATACGTTCTGCGCATATGAAATCGAGAGTCCTGCCGGGAGCTTGCTCAGCAGCTCTTCGCGGTCGGGTCGGCCTTCGATAGCCCGGAAGATGGCGATGCTGTTTTTCAGACCGGTCATCAGGCCGAGATACTGGAGGGCATATGTTTCGGAGCGACCGAGAGCGTTGCGCTGCGACGGTTCGAGCGAAACGGCATAGTTGACAAGCTGCGACAGACGTGGTATCTCACGGTCGATGATGGCTTCGGCGCGGGCAAGGTCCTCGCTGTTGCCGGTAGCATCGTAGAGGCTGAGATAGTCGCCTGCCATGTAGTAGCTCTGGAGGCCGTCGTAAGCAACCACTTAAGCCGGCATCTTGTATTCGAGCAGACCGATGAGGTTTCGGGCCATGTCGTAGTGGTCGGCGGGCACGGGCTGATTGTTGGCCTTGGCGTATTCGACAGCCCATTCCGAGGCAGGACGGTCGCCGTTGATCATGAGATTGTCGACGCAGTCGATGATGGCCGAGCGTGTCGACGACACCATGCGGCGCACTGTCTCGTCGAGATAGAGTCCGTCGGCATGTTCGGGGTCATCGAGTCCGCCCCAGCGGAATTTGCTCATAATGTTCTCGTAAGCGCGGTCGGCATTAGGCGAGTAAAGCGCATTGTGGAACGGAGTCACTTCGAGCGCCATGCCCGACGAGTACATGTAGGGACTCAGGCCGAGGTAGTAGTCGGACGGAACTGTGGTCGCGAAGTAGACGGGGCGTTCCATGCCGTCGGTAAGCGAGTTGGAGATGATGTCGAGCGAGAGCACACGGCTCTGGTTTGCACCCTGGCCGAGTTCTGCGAAGTTGAGTCGGACGTCGCCGAAGGCAGGATATAGGTCGGCGGCTTCAGCCGAGCCGGGGGCTATGCCGAAGTGATTGAACGCGGCCGCGCTGTCGACGGGTATGAACATATTGGTCTGGGTCATGTAGGGTGCGCCGAGACGGCGAGGATCGCTTGCATAAAGCGAGCGGAGGGCTGTTTCGGCAGTCACGACGCTGTCGTCCATCGGAACGACGAAGCTGTAGGCCAGACGCTCGTAGGCGTAGTCCTTGGGCTGCGCGTAGGTCTTGACGGGCTTGGCTTCGTAGTAGGGGTAGTTGAGGTTGTGGGCATACCAGTCGGTCGTGAGGTAGGAGAGGTTGACGACTCTCACGTCGGTGCGGAAGCCTTCGACTTCCTGAGCGTACCAAAGAGGGAAGGTGTCGTTGTCGCCGTTGGTAAAAATCACTGCGTTGTCGTCGAGCGAGGCAAGATAGTTCATGCCGAGGTCGCGCGTGGTGTAGCGGTGTGAGCGGTCGTGGTCGTCCCAGGTCTGCGAAACCATCTGCAGCGGCACGAATATGCCAATCAGCAGAGCCGGAATGGCTGCGGCAAGCGGCATGACCGGCTGACGGCTGTCGGAGTCGGCTGCGGCTTTCTTATTCTTCTTAAACAGCCCGGCAATCAGAGTGGCGATGGCGGGAACACCGAGGCCAATCCAAATAGCAAACGCATAGAACGAGCCTGCGAAAGCATAGTCGCGTTCGCGCGGCTGTCCGGGTGTCTGATTGAGGTAGAGGACGATGGCGATGTCGGTCAT
>JAGAOW010000161.1 GCA_017889945.1 Muribaculaceae bacterium | reverse complement strand
AACGGGTAGACCACCGGCAGTATGCCCTTGTGCGTGCTGTCGGCCATATCGTTGTAGGCTATGCAGTATGTAAGCAGCTGAAACACTGCGTTGTCGTCGTGGCGCTCGCGTTTAAACAGATTTTCTGTTTTGGCTGGCGTCACTTTGTCGCCGCCTGTCTTGTAGTCGATAAATCGCAGACGTCCGTCGTGGAGTCGGTCGACGCGGTCAATCGACATTTTGAAATTGACCGACAGTTTGTCGTTGATTTTCCATGCCGGCGGACTTTTGACCTGCATCTCGCCCTTGATGAAGCTGAAAGGCACAGTCTTGCACTGCTCTCTCTCCAATTCGAGCATACGTCGCAAATATAGTCCTATGACCGAACTTATCATCTCGCCTTCGGCATTCATCGCATATTGGCCGTCGCTGCCCTTGCCGCCGAAATAGATTTCGCAGATGGTTTCTTTTATCAGATTGTCGAGTCCGGCCTCGTCGTTGATAAACGAGCTGATTATATCTTCGCTTATTTCCTTGCCCTCATATTGTCCGTAGAGCTTTTCGACGACTTTGTGGACTATTGTGCCATAGTCGGCCGCAGTGATATAGTCTGTGATGTCTTCTTCGCCGCGGAGATTGCGCACATAGCGCAGGTAGAAGCGCAGACGGCAGTTTTTGTATTCTTTGAGCGCACTCGCCGACAGATAGCCGTTGCCTCCGGGCATGAAGCGCCGCAGATGGGCGAGCACTTCGGGACTTTTGCCGACACTGATTGGCTGTGGCGAATTGTAGTCTGAGCCGAGCTGCAGCGATCTGAATGTCACAGCGACCTTGTCCTTTCCGGGTAGCTCGATATGGGCCAGCTGGGCTATGTAGCGTGATGCCTCGCCGGCGCCGAATGTGCCTGTGCGGGAGTCGTAGATGAGCCTGACATGCTTGGCCCGCGACAGCAGCCTGTAGAAATAATATGTATAAAGCGAGTCCTGACGGTCTATGGTTGTCATGCCGAATCCTGTGCGCAGGTTGTTGGGAATCATCGTCTTGAGATAATTCTTTCGCGGGAAGCTGTTTTCGTTCATCGACAGTATCACGACGTTGTCGAAATCGATCGACCTTGTTTCGAGCACACCCATTACCTGCAGCCCTCTTAGCGGCGTGCCTTGCATATCGATGCGGCGCGACTGCATAAGTTTTTCAAACAGACCGAAATAGGTGCTTTCGTTCATTGTGATGTCATACTCGGCTATCAGCCCGTTGAGACGTTCGAGTCCCTGACGGAAGTAGTCGAGCATTTCGAGTTCGGGCAGACCGCCCTGCGGCGCTTTGCCTGTGGCTTTGAGCGCAGTGCCGAGTCCGTCGATAAGGCGGAACATGTAGTCGCATATCTCGTTCGGATTGTCGAGCGCTTTGACCGGGCTGAACAGGTAGTCCAACGCTGGATAATTCTCCTTCAGTGTCTGCGCGTCGAGATTGAACTGTTTGCTTTCGGCGAGTTCTTTTTTCAGAGCTTCGGCGGCCTCGGAAGCGATGACCTGAATATGGGGGTGGGAGAGCAGTTCGAGCACATCGGCATAATAATAATGTATACGTCCGCGGATTTCGCGCGCCCGCAATTGCATCGATATGACCGAATGGAGCATCGACGCAAAGGGCGTCGACGAAAACGGCAGGCCCATTGTGATGTTGACCGCCGCGATTGACTCGGGCAGCGACATCAGCACCGGCGTCAGCAGGTTTTCGTCGGGTAGCACCACTGCGCTGTTGATGGCGTTAGCCGCGCTGATATAGCCTTCTTCGTTCCATTTTTCAAGTATCCCGCTGACGGCTTTGGCCTGAGCTATCGCCGACGGTACGGCTATCACTTCGACCTCTGGCAAAGTCTCCACGGCCTGATAGTCAAAATCTTCCGGCATCGGGAATGCGCGTTTTAGCGCTCTGAGTCTGAATCCTTCGTGGCCCTCGCTTATCAGTCTGAGCAGCGGTGTGTCGAAGTCCCAGAAGAAATCGGCCACGCCCGCGTCTTTCAATCGCTTGAGCATCAGCGTCTCGGAGTTCGACAGGTCGTTAAACCCGACAAAGCCGTAACGCTTCTCCTGCAATTCTTCGTAGTCTGTGTCGCGGACGGCTGCGACGGCCTTGCGATATTGACCGCCGGAACTGTCTTTGCCCCGGCTGTGCAGTGCTTCTTTAAATGCGTCATAGAGCCGGCCGAGCAGTTGCCAGAGCGCCACAAACTGTGCTTCGGCGTTCTCGCCTGTCGTATTTCCGACATGACTCCAGAATTCTGTGACAACCTCCGTGCGGGCGCTTTCGCCCCAAAGCTGCCTTATGATTTGTTTCTGCTCGTCATCGAGATAGTCGGCGTTGATTTCTTTTAAATCTTTCAGATTCTTGAATAGCTTCGACGCGTCGACAAGCTGACGGTCGACATCCTCGAAGTCGTCGAGTATCATGCCGCCCCAGAATATGAATTTGTCGAAATCGCGGAGCTGTTCGGCCCGGCCAAGTTCGCTCAAGAGCTTGCGGTAGCAGTCGTAGAGCAGAAAAAGTTGCTCGTCGCGTTGCATTTCGGCGCTGTCCGCGAAACCGGCCACAAAATTGCCCATGGTCATGAACCTCGGCATGAACCTCGGGCGTGTCGACGTCTTGACTAATGCCTCCTGCATATATTTTTTCATAAACATGGCGCTGCGCTTGTTGGGGAAAACAAGCGTCAGTCCGCTCATATCATCTGTGTTGGTCAGATAGTAGGAAGCGACTTGCTCGAGAAATTTTTTTTCTGTTGCCATCAGGCTTTCAGCAGTAGGATGGTTTTGATTGCAAGGTCGAAGAATACTATTTTGGCGTTGGTGTTGCCGGCTATGTCGGTGCGCGCGTTGTTGATGACGTCGAAAAGCCTCAGCACATTGCGCTCGTTGATAAAGCGTGCGAAGTTGACGCTGAACGCGCGTTCCTCAGGCGTGAGGTAGTTGAGTCCGTCGATATTGAGATTGAGGATGAAATTCTCGCGTATCATTCTCGCGCAGTAGTCGAGGAAGGCAAGCGATTGTTCGCGCCCCAGACCGGCCACGTCGACGCTCCACTGCCGCAGCAACCCGATTTTTCGCTGATATGCTTTGCGCATCAGGTCGATAAACAAGTCGAGAAACAGTTTTCTCGCTTTCGAGATTTTGATGAGCGACAGAGCCTCGTTGATATTGCCCGACGACAGGCGGGCTATGTTTTCTGCCGCATCTGCCGAAACGGCATGACATCTTGTCAGATACTCGGCCACTTCGCTGTCTTCATAGCGCTTGACTGTCACACGCTGTGTGCGTGAATAGATCGTTGGCAGTATCGTGCGTGGATTGTCGCTGCTCATTATAAACAGAGTGTCGTCGTGAGGCTCTTCGATTATCTTGAGCATTTTATTGGCGGTGTCCTCGTTCATGCGCTCGGGCTGCCACAGCAACACGATTTTATAGCGCGACTGGTGGGCGCGGAAATTCAGTCGCCTTGTCAGTTCTGCGCCTTCGTCGACATAGATTTTCGTCTGTGTGTTGGCCGAATCGAATTTCTGACCCCACACCTCGCCGTCCATAAACGGATTCTCCGCCATCAGTTCTTTGAACTCTTCGAAATAGTCGGCGGAGATGGTCGGTTTGCCCGCTTTTTTGATGACGGGAAAGGAAAATATGGTGTCGATGTGATTGAAGGTCGAGTGCTGGAGACACGACGGACACTGTCCGCAGCTGTCGCCTCCGCTCGGATGTTCGCAGTGGACATATTGGGCCAATGCGCGCGCAAGCATGAATTTTCCCGAGCCGGCAGGCCCTTCGAGCAGTAGTGCGTGAGGCAGACGTCCGGCGTCGGCCATCTCGGTCAGGCGCGTTTTGATGTCGGCGTGTCCGGGTATGTCTCTGAACATCATGGCTTTTCTCCGGGCTTGATGATGCGTCCGGTCTCCTTCACATAGTCCTTGACTTTTTTAAACAGTTCGGTGGCAAAGACAAAGTCGTTGAGAGCTTCGTTCGAAGTCGTATAGATTTGTGTCATGTCGCCGACCCATTCGCGGTAGCCTTTGTTGATGAAGATGATATTCTCGCCTATGCCGAGCACTGAGTTCATGTCGTGGGTGTTGATTACGGTTGTGATGCCGTATTCGTGAGTGATGTCGCTCAGCAGTTCGTCGATGAGTATCGATGTTTTGGGGTCGAGGCCCGAGTTTGGCTCGTCGCAGAAGAGATATTTGGGATTAAGCGCGATAGCTCTTGCTATGGCAACACGTTTCTGCATACCGCCTGAGATTTCTGACGGAAATTTGTTCTCTGCGCCCGTCAGGTTGACTCGCTTGATGCAGAAATGGGCGCGTTCGAGCATTTCCTCGCGGCTCATATCTGTAAACATCACAAGCGGAAACATCACGTTGCCCAACACTGTTTCGGAGTCGAACAGAGCCGATCCTTGAAACAGCATTCCGATTTCTTTGCGTAGTTCCTTGATTTCGTGCGACGACATCGTCACTATGTCGCGGCCGTCAAACAATATGCTGCCACTGTCGGGTTGAAGCAGACCTACGAGCGATTTCATCAGCACTGTCTTTCCCGATCCGCTTTGGCCTATGATCAGGTTGGTCTTGCCGGTGTAGAATGTCGCGCAGACGTCGTGGAGCACCGTCCTTCCGTCAAACGATTTTGTTATGTCTTTGACTTCGATCATTGCAGCAACAGTTTAGTGAGTAACACATCAAACAGCAGGATAAGAATGCTGCTCGAAACGACGCCGTTGGTGCTCGCTTTGCCGACATCGAGCGCTCCGCCCTTGACGTAATAGCCGAAGAACGATGCAACCGAGGCGATGATAAATGCGAAGAACAGCGACTTGATGAGGCCGTACCATACATACCATTCCTGGAAGAGTGCCTGCAGGCCGTAGACATATTTCGACACTGTTATGATGTCGGTCAGCAGCGCCACGAGATAGCCTCCGATGAGCGATGTGCCGATGCAGATGATGACAAGTGCGGGCATAAACAGCACGAAGGCTATGATTTTCGGCAGCACCAGGAAGTTACACGAGTTGACGCCCATGATTTCAAGCGCGTCGATTTGTTCGGTAACCCTCATTGTGCCGATTTCTGATGCTATGTTCGAACCGACCTTGCCGGCGAGTATCAGACACAGGATGGAGTTGGAAAACTCAAGCAGCACTATGTCGCGGGTCGCAAGGCCCACTGAGTAGGCCGGTATCAGCGGAGACGCGATGTTGAGCTGCATCTGGATAGCGATTACTGCGCCGATAAACAGCGATATGACGATGACCAGGGGTATCGAGTCAATGCCGAGTTTTGAAACCTCGGTAACCGTGCGGCGTCCGAACACGCCCCAGCGGTCGGGCAACGCGAATACCCGTCTGATAAACAGACAGTAGCGTCCGAATGTTGCGAGTGAGTTTGATATCAACATTTTTGTTCTATGATGACCTGTTGTTGTTTGTCTGATGTTTGCTTTCGCAAATTTACATATTATTTACTTATGAGCACCCCTATGGGCGAAGTTTGTTTTGGCCGAAAGTGCTCCATTTTTGGTTTCGGCACACCTTTTGCATTATTATGGAAACAAAAGAACAGCGCATTTGTTACTTTTTTAAGAATTAAGAATTACAGTTCATTGTTTATATTTTATGAATTTCAACAATTTTACTATTAAATCGCAGGAAGCCATTCAGAAGGCCGTCGAGATTACTCGCGGTGCCGGCCAGCAGTCGATTGAGCCGGTCCACTTGCTGAAAGCTGTCATTGAGGAAGGTGAATCGCTTGTGAAGTTCATTTTCCAGAAGATTGGTGCAAACATCGCTTCTGTCTCTATGCAGATCGACCGCGCCATCGACGCTCTGCCCAAGGTTTCCGGTAGTGAGCCGTATCTGAGCCGCACCTCAAACGATGTGCTTCAGAAAGCTCTTGACATCGCCAAGAAGCAGGGCGACGAGTATGTGACGCTCGAGGCTTTGCTGATGGCTTTGTTCGAAATCAATTCTCAGGCGTCGACTATCTTGAAAGACTCCGGCCTGTCTGAAAAGGAACTTCAGGCTGCCGTCGACGAGTTGCGAAAAGGCAAGAAAGCCACAGACCAGAGCGCCGAGGAGACTTATAACGCTCTGTCGAAATATGCCATCAATCTCAACGAGCGTGCTCGTTCGGGCAAACTTGACCCCGTCATCGGACGTGACGAGGAAATCCGTCGTGTCCTCCAGATTCTTAGCCGCCGAACCAAAAACAACCCCATGCTCATAGGCGAGCCGGGTACAGGAAAGACTGCCATCGCCGAGGGCCTTGCGCAGCGCATCGTCCGTGGCGACGTACCTGAGAATTTGCGCTCTAAGCAGATTTTCTCTCTCGACATGGGCGCTCTTGTCGCCGGTGCTAAATACAAAGGTGAGTTTGAGGAGCGTTTGAAAGCCATCGTCAACGAAGTCACTTCGGCCGACGGCGAGATTATCCTCTTCATCGACGAGATACACACCCTTGTCGGTGCAGGCAAAGGCGAGGGCGCTATGGATGCGGCCAATATCCTCAAACCTGCATTGGCCCGTGGCGAGCTCCGCAGCATCGGCGCGACCACTCTCGACGAATATCAGAAATATTTTGAAAAAGACAAGGCGCTCGAACGTCGTTTCCAGAAAGTCATGGTCGACGAGCCTGATGAGGCGAGCGCTATCGCTATTCTCCGTGGCCTGAAGGAGCGCTATGAGAACCACCACAAGGTGCGTATTCGCGACGAAGCGATTATCGCCGCCGTTCAGCTTTCCGAACGTTATATCACCGACCGTTTCCTCCCCGACAAGGCTATCGACCTTATCGACGAGGCAGCCTCGAAGCTCAAACTCGAAATCGATTCTGTCCCCCAGGCTCTTGACGATATCACTCGCCACATTGCCCAGAAGGAAATCGAACGCGAGGCCATTAAGCGCGAGGGCGACGACGCCAAGGTGCGCGAAATCGAAAAGGATATCGCCCAGCTCCGTGAAGAGGAAAAGGAATATTCTGCCAAATGGAAGGCTGAACGAGATCTTATCAACCGCATTCAGCAGAACAAGATTGACATCGAGCAGCTCAATTTCGAAGCTGAACGTGCCGAGCGTGAGGGCGACTATGCCAAGGTTGCCGAAATTCGCTATTCACGCATTCAGCAGAAGGAGCAGGAAAACAAGGATATTCAGGAGCAGCTCCACATGATGCAGGGCGACAAAGCGCTCATCAAGGAGGAGGTCGATGCCGAGGATATCGCCGATGTCGTTTCGCGTTGGACCGGCATTCCCGTCAACAAGATGGTCCAGTCTGAGAAGGAAAAACTTCTCCATCTCGAAGAAGAACTTCACTCGCGTGTCGTCGGTCAGGACGAGGCCATCAGCGCTATTGCCGATGCAGTCCGTCGCAGCCGTGCCGGCCTTAACGACCCCAAGCGGCCTATTGGCTCATTCATCTTCCTCGGCACAACGGGTGTCGGTAAGACCGAGCTTGCGAAGGCGCTCGCCGAGTATCTTTTCGACGACGAGAACATGATGACCCGTATCGACATGAGCGAGTATCAGGAGAAGCACTCCGTCTCGCGTCTGGTCGGAGCGCCTCCGGGCTACGTCGGCTACGACGAAGGCGGTCAGCTGACAGAGGCCGTGCGACGCAAACCTTACTCTGTCGTCCTCTTCGACGAAATCGAGAAAGCTCATCCTGATGTATTCAACATTCTGCTTCAGGTGCTTGACGATGGACGTCTTACCGACAATAAGGGCCGCAACGTCACCTTCAAGAACACCATTATCATCATGACCTCAAACATGGGTTCGCCGCTCATCCGCGACAATTTCGCCAAACTGACGCCCGAAAACAAGGCTGAGGTCGTCGAAAAGACCAAAGAGCAGGTGCTTGAGATGCTTAAACAGAACATCCGTCCCGAGTTCCTTAACCGTATCGACGAAATCATCATGTTCACGCCGCTCAACCGCGTTGAAATCGAGGAAATCGTCGGTCTGCAGATACGCAGCATTCAGAGGATGCTCGACCGCAGCAGCGGCATCAAGCTCGAAGTCACGCCTAAGGCTCTCAGCTTCCTTGCCGACGAAGGCTTCGACCCCGAGTTCGGCGCACGTCCTGTCAAACGTGTCATCCACCGTCTCGTCCTCAATCAGCTGTCAAAGGACATTCTTGCTCAGAACGTCGACCGCTCGCGTCCGATTGTCATCGATGTCGACGACGACAAACTCGTGTTCCGCAACTGATATCTGCTTCACTCGGCAAATCCGCCGACCCCTAATACCGATAGGTACAAAATATTCAGTATGGAGGGTATGACAATTTTGAACTGCGCCCCAAAAGTTAGACAAAAAACTTTTGGGGTGCTTATTATGAAGTACAGTTATGAACAGCAACTCGTTATTGTGCAGCGGGTTAAACAAGAAGAAGCAATGCCGCCCGTGCCGTTGTCAGTACATCCAATGAAATGCACTGGCGCATTGGCCGGCTACTATATGAGCGTAAATTCGACAGCGCACACGGAGATAGTGTTGTTAAGCGGCTATCTGTGGACTTGAAGGCGATGTATCCCAAAATGGGTATATAAAGCCCGAGCCAAACTATACTGATTTACCGCCGGGCGTGGTAAGGGGCAAAGATCATGACGACTGGGGAAAAGAAACTGTATTATCCGCATTCCCATGGTGGCAGCCGTGGAGATGCGGTTATTTCTTGCCCGATTATCATAGAGTTACAGAATTTTGTTGTAGCTTTGCGTATGGTAATATTCTATAAGATATTGATTATGTGTCTTGACTTTGCTCTCTCTTGTAACCTATGGTCGCAAAGCCTATCGTTCTTGTTTTGTCTGAAAGGAGGCAAGCGATGAAACTGACCGATAAACGTTTTTGGAAGTTTGAGGTAATGATGCTGCTTTGCGGATTCTTGTTGCTGTGCCAAGTGGTTATTTTACTTATATACAACGATGCTCAATTTGAATCGTGCAGTGGATTTATTCTGATATTGCTTTTACCCGTATTATGCCTTTATTTTTCTATATCCGGCATTCCTGCCTGGTTGCTGTATAAAGGAAACTCATGGCTGAAACTTTCAGGATATTTGTATCTTTTTTCTGCCCTGCTGCTGATAGTTCCATTATTAACATTCTTATACGACTGGAATTCTGTCACAGCAAATATGCGACTGGAAAGCATACCTGCGGATGAGGGTAAATACTTTACAAACAATGAATTTATCATTATCATCTCTGCAGGATGGACCGTCCTCATCATTATCCCCGTGCTGATTACTTCGTATCTTTCAAAGAAATGGTTTATGAAAGATAATCAGACAAGGAAATATGAATAATGGAACATTAAAGAAATAGTCTATGGAGAATTTAATTACGATTGCGACGCCCCTCTCTCTTATCGAACTAAATGTTTGGCAATGTTGTTTATAAACTATAAAGAAAACAAAACTGAATTTAAACGTTGTTTGATTATTTATTAATGTCGTTTGATTATGAAAAAGCTCTATTACTTCTTGTTACTTGCCATCCCGATGCTCTTTGTCGCATCATGCCACGATGACAACAATCTCCCTGACGTTGACGTATCTGTTAAAATCGATGGTGCCGTCAATGTAGGTGGCGTGATTTATGCCGTGCAGGGCGATACAATAAAAATCGAAAGCATCAATGTCGTCAACCGTGAGGAAGGCAAGTCCGCTATCATTACTTCGGCTTCCTATTCGTGGGACTATCGCTTCGTCGGTGTGTCGGTCACTCCACCTTATGGTGCTGACTTCGATACCGAGTATGCTTCCGTTGGCCCTCATCTTCTCCAGATTGAATGTCCATTGTTTGCGGTTGACAAATCTGCAGCTGTGCTATTCTTCGCCTACAAAGTCATTGTTGTCAAATCCGCCGATGAGATTCCCGATGGCGAACAGCAGACCGAGTTTGTCGTCTCTCCCGGAATTAAAGAGAGTTGATGTATCTCTGACAAAAACTGCCCCCGCATCTCTAACCTTTTGAGATACTTTCCGAGGCCGTGTCGCTGAAACAGATAGCGACACGGCCTCTTCCCGTTTAAGAAGTTTCAGCAGTGCTGAGTGTTGCTGTCGTTGATTTTTTGGAGTTCTTCGAGCATCGATCTGGCGTTGCGGCGGTTGGAGAGATATACCTTCAGACCGATGACGGCGCCCACGGCCGCACCGATAATACCGCTTATAAACACATCAATTCCGCATCTGTCGTAGAATTCATACAACATAAAGCTCAGGAGCATGACGCATGCACATACTGATGTCGCTGTGGCGCGGTCCTGATATTTCACGATTTTTGCCGCGCGCTCTACGGCGCTGACAGTGTCGAGCGACGTATAGTCGGTCGATTTGACATAGTGCCTGAACCACAGATGATAGCCCCCGACGATAAGGCCGAAAGCCGAGTAGATGATGCAGAGCGTGAGCGACTGGGCGTTGTATTCATAAAGCATCATGGAAATCAGAGGGAAAAGTAAGCCGAGAAAGCCCGTGCGGTAGTTGGCGGCAAGACGCTGCTGATTGTTTTTTATCCGTTCGTCAGCGATGCGGCGCGTTAGCTCGCGGTTGCGGCGCTCAAGCTCGTCGTTGCGTATCGTCAGGTTTTTCCAGTCTTCTTTAAGTTTATCTAAATCGGTCATGGTCTAAGTATTTATTGAGGGGAGTTTACAAGTCTTTCATCTTCGACATTTTGTCTTTGATACGGTGGAGCTTGACTGCGACATTGTTTTTAGTCAGGCCGGTAATGTCGGCTATCTCGTCATAGCTCTTTTCGTCGAGCCAGAGAGTGACTATGGCTTTTTCGAGAGGCAGAAGCTGCGAGATTATCGCGTGCAGGTGCTTGTAATCGGCGAGCTTGTTCGAATCTTCCGCAATGACCGGCAGCTCGGAGTCGAGGGCGACATTGGAGGAGTGCTTTTTGTTGCGCCGCACCCAGGTTATGCAGGTGTTGATGGCCGCACGATAAATCCATGTCGAAATTTTGGCCTCTCCTCTGAATTTGTCGAAGCCCGTCCACAGGTTGATGATGGTCTCCTGATAGAGGTCGTCGAATTCGGCCGTCGGCGAGGCGTAGACGCAGCAGACCTTGGCGATGACCGACTTATAGCTGTCGATCATCTCAAGAAAGAGCCTTTCTTTGTCGTTTTTAAGTTCCATTGCGTTTATAAGACGATGAAAGTATAAAAAAATTACACCCGTCAGACCTAACGGGTGTAATTTTTTTGACTATGCCGTAAATATCAGCGTATTCAGCGACCCGAAGATGTGATTTTCGAGCGGAGATAGCCTGAGAATTCTTTGTCGGCTCGAAGCTCGCTGATGCTCAGGTGCATGCGGTAGCGCCAATAGTGTTGTGAGTTGGCCGGAACGTTGATTTGCTCCTCGCGCGGGTCGCGGCGACGGATTGCGCCGTTGACCGACAGCCAGTCCTGCAGCGGGATTATGCACAGCATCGAGGGCGATTTGAGATGCAGTTCGACGATGCGGTCACAAATCCACGGCTCGGCGAAGTAGGGTGCTTCGCCGTTCATCTGAAGCACGGAGTTGTAGAACTGTTGTGTGCGAGCGCGATCCTCTTCCCACCACTGGCGTATACCGCCCATGTCGTGGGTCGAAGTGGTGCAGACACTGTAGTAGGGATAAGCCCAGGTGTTGCCGAAAGGCGACGACGGGTCTTTAGGCATACGCTGGATTTCGAGCGAGAGAATTTCGAGCTTCTGCATCACGTCGGGAACACAGGCCGGAATCATGCCGAGGTCTTCGGCGCACACAAGCATATTTGTGGCGTCGATCAGCGGGGGCAGCTTCCACATGGCCTTGTCGCGCCAGAAGTCGTTGTGGCGGCGATAGAAGAAGTCGTTGTAGAGACGGTCAAAGCACCAGCGTTCGTAGTCGTTGAGCGCGCGGTAGGCATAGGTCATCTGAGCTGCTATGCGCGGATGATATTTGCCTTTTTCGTTCTCGTCCTCGATGAAGAGAACATTGTCGACCAAGCCCATCAGAGCGTTGCAGAGGTGTGTGTTCTTGTCGTTCTTTTCCTGAGCGGCAAAGTAGTCGGCAATCTCTCGCTGAGTGGTAAAACCGCTCTTGAGAGTGTAACGGCCGTCGGTGGTCGGTTCAAGGAAGCGGCTGCGCGCCTCGTCGGTGTATTCGCCGAAATATTCGCCGAGAAACCAGTCCATAATCAGCGGATGGGCCTGAGTCTCGGGGTTAATCCAGAAATCGTAGTTATACTTCAACTCGTCGGGCGTGAAGGGCATGGCGGGGTTGAACACACCGAGCAGGCCGTGGATGGCGTCCATGGGTATCTGCCATATGCGGAAGAAGCCGAGCACATGGTCGATGCGGTAGGCGTCGAAATATTCGGCCATCTTCCTGAAACGCGCTTTCCACCACGCAAAGCCGTCGCGGCTCATCTCCTCCCAGTTGTAGGTCGGGAGACCCCAGTTCTGTCCGAGCACCGAGAAATCGTCGGGCGGCGCACCCGCCTGACTGTTGAGGTTGAACAGGCGCGGGTTGATCCATGCGTCTACGCTCGTGCGCGAGATGCCGATGGGTATGTCGCCTTTGATGGCCACGCCGTGGCTGTTGGCGTAGTCCTTGACGGTGTGCATCTGACGGTCGAGGTTATACTGCAGATAGTAGACGAAATTAATTTCGTCGGCATGGGCGTCGGCAAACTTCGAGGCCTTGGCTGCCGTGTAGCGGGCATATTCGCCCCACAGCGTGAAATCGGCAGTGCCCTTCATGTCGCGCAGCACGCAGAACACCGCATAAGGCTTGAGCCAGTCTTCGTTGCGGGCCACAAAGTCTTTGAACGCTTTAGAGCGCAGGGTAGCACCTCTCTCCTGTTCGAAAATCTCGCGGGCGTAGGCGAGTTTGGTTTGGTTGACACGCTCGTAGTCGACCTCCTTGAGGTCGTTAAGCTCGCGGCCAATGCGTTCATACCATTCGCGACGCGCAGGGTCGGCGAGTGTGCCGAGTTCGCTCAGTCGCAGATACATGGGGTGGAGCGCAAAAATGGAATTTGCTTTGTAGGGATATGAGTCGGTCCACTGATGGGTCATCGTCGTGTCGTTGATAGGCAGTATCTGGATGAAGGTCTGACCTGTCTCCACACACCAGTCTACCATTTCCATCAGGTCGTAGAAGTCGCCTGCGCCGAAATCGCTTTCACTGCGCAGCGAGAAAACCGGGATGGCCGTGCCTGCCCCTTTCCACGGAGCGAGAGGACTGACAAGACGCAGACCGTCGATGACCGTGGCGCAGCTTTCGTCGGGCATGATGCCTATGCGCCGGTTGACGCCGCCTTCCCATGCCACCACGTTGCCCGTAGCGCTGTCGATGACGATAAACTTATACTCGGTGTCGGGCGTGACAGTCTTTGCCGGAATGTCGGCAGTCCAGACGGGATAATTTGCGTCGCTCATTCTGACAGCTTTGTCGGTCTGCCACTGTCCGATAGATTTTGCCGAGCCGCAGAGCGCGAGTGACTGATCGCGGCCTATCATAGGCGCGGAGACGCAAATACGCACATAGCCTTTTCGCGGAGTTGTGCGGCGGCTTTTGTCGCTGCGTTTGCAAATACATTCCGTAAAGGCCGACGAGTAATAAGGCTTGTCGGAGGGCTGTTCCTGCCAGTGGTTATAGATGACGCATGGCGCATTTTTGGCCGGCATGAGCTGACGCGGCTCGCCCCATTCCTTTCTGATGATTTGCTTGTCGTCTTTGACTATGTAGCTGTAGTCGAGTTGCTTCAGTGTGTCGGGCACTTCGACTTCGGCGTTCCAGTGCTCCGAGTCGCTGATAGTCATTCGTAAGGCTTTTGCGGGATTTCCGTTGCCGAGAGCAGGTGTGTTGCCGCAGATGTAGACCGACTGACCCCATTCGGTGCGGTAGTCGACATGAAAAATAAGTTTCATGGCTAAAAATTCGTAAGTTTGATATAATCTATATATGATTTGCAAATATATGACTTTTTATCAAAATCAAAAGCTACTTTGCCGAAAAATTAGCCGTTTGAGACAGTTTGACGCCTATTTGACGCCGAAAGTCGCACCTACATCGCATGAAATGTCATCGCCGCAAGGGTGGAGCGGCTCTGTACACAGCGCCCGACGTGCAGTAGCTTCTCTGATTCGCGGTCGTTTCCACCGACGAATCGTTAGCTTCAGTCGTGTCTTTCTTGGCAGAGACCTTCCGAGGCTTCTTTTCGGGCTTGGGAGGATTCATGTCGATGTCAGATTCGGCATAGTCAAACAGGACGTTGGCCGAGCGTTTGGTCTTGGTGTCGGCAATGACGAGTATCGACAGGCCGTAGCGCATCTGCATGAGAGCCAGTTCCTTCATGACATTGGCAACCCGCGAGTATCGTCCTCTCGACATCGCTGCGATGCGGTTGATAGAGCTGATGATGACGGTTTTGATTCTGTGTTTGTGGGCCGTCCTGACGGCTTGAAATACAATCTCCGAGAAGTCTCGCTCGTCCTCTTCGTTAATAAACCTGGCCGAATAGGTCAAGAAGCCGCCGAGGCCACTCAGTTTGCCGAAATTAGCTTTCCTGGCAGTCCACTTTGCAAGCGAACCGTCGGCGCTGACATACAACACTTTGCCTCGATTATTCTTGATAATGTCCAAGGCGATGTCAATCGCAAGATCGGTTTTGTCGACTTCGCGCGGACCGTGCATCACGCAGAGGGTCGATTCGCGCCAGATGCGCTCGTAGAGATAGCGTGTGTTTTT
>JAGAOW010000160.1 GCA_017889945.1 Muribaculaceae bacterium | reverse complement strand
GGGCTTTGGTGTCGAAAAGCGCGTCGGGTGCGTTGGGCGGGCGGTCGATGGCAGAGACGAGTGCGCCGAGCAAGGCGAAGGTGCAAGCGAAAAGCGCCCAGTGTGTCTGCGGCCTAAAGGCAAGCAAGACCGTGACAAGAACGACGGCAGGCCATATCCACCAGGGGCAACTGTAATAAATGACAATTCCCGCCATCAGGCCGATAGCGGCCGGAAGAGCGGGAACGTATGACAAGGGAGGTTTCATTACAACTGTTGCTGCGTCGAAGCGCAAGGACTCAGGCGATGGTCTTCATCACGACCAAAAGGCTGCTGAGGCTGATGACAATCCAAAGTGTGATCGCAAGCAGCAAGGGTTTGATGCCGACCTGACGGACAGTGGCGACGGAGAGCGATGCGCCGATGAGGAAGAGGGTAACGACCATGCCGCGGCGAGCGATCCAAACCATGGCTGAGACAAACCATTCGGGAAGCGGAACGTAGGTGTTGACGACCATAGCGAGAATGAAGATGAAGATGAACCAGGGAATGGAAATCTTCGAGCCTTTTTCGCGGAAAAGGAACATGGTCACGAGTGCGAGGGGAATAATCCACAGCGCGCGGGTCAGTTTGATGAGAGTCGCCATCTGCAGGGCTGTCTCGCCATATTGCTCTCCCGCGCCGACAACGGACGATGTGTCGTGGATGGCAATAGCGGCCCATGTGCCGAACTGTTCCTGACTCATGTCGAGCATGTGGCCGATAGGCGGGAAGATGAAAAGGGCGATGGCGTTGAGAATGAAAATGACGCCGAGCGACACGGCCATTTCGTTTTCGTCGGCTTTTAGGACAGGCCCGACTGCAGCAATTGCGCTACCGCCGCAAATGGCAGTGCCCGACGAAATGAGGTAGGCGGTCTTTCGGTTGATGTGATACCAGTAGCCGAGCATCACTCCGAGGGCCATGACGCCGATGACGGAAACGACAGTGAACATCATGCCTTCAGAGCCTGATTTGAGCGACTCGTGCAGGTTCATGTTGAATCCAAGGCAGACGACGGCGACCTGAAGGAGATATTTAGAGGTCTTTTTGTTGAATTTCGGATAGGGGTTTTTGAACGCGAATGCGAACACGAGTCCGGCGAGGAGGGCAAGAGGGGCGTTGATCTGCGGCAGGCCGATTATGTCGAGCGGGAAAAGAATCAGCGCGATAATCAGGATGTAGATTATTTTAGAAACGGGCATTGTGAGTATAATATTTGGTTATGTTATCGTTGCCAGATGTTCCATGCGGCGAAAGCCTGAAGGAGGAGCATTTCGAGGCCGTTTTGATTTCGGCCCCTGCATCGGCGCTGCGCTTCATGAAGGTCGTAACGTCGGGGTTGTAGAGCAAGTCGTAGCATAGATGGTCGGGGGTAAGGAGGTCGTAGGGAATATCAGGACAGTCGTCGATATTGGGGTACATGCCCAGAGGAGTGGTGTTGACGATTATCTTGTGGCGCGCCATGACTTCGGGAGTCAGCTCGTCGTAGCCGAGAACGCCCGGCCGGCGGCTGCGGGAGACGAGCTGCGGCTCTACGCCAAGACTGCGGAGGGCATAGCAGACGGCCTTAGATGCTCCGCCTGTGCCGAGAATGAGTGCGTGGGTATGTTTTTCGGTCAGCAGCGGGGCGATAGAATCGCGGAAACCGATGATGTCGGAGTTGTAGCCTTTGAGTGAGAGTCGTCCGTTGCGGCGAATGAATTTTATGACATTGACAGCGCCGATTTCGGCAGCTTCGACGTCCATCTCGTCAAGCAGGGGAATGACCTGCTGCTTGTAGGGAATGGTAACGTTCAAGCCGCTGAGGCCGGGATTTGAGGTTATGACTTTGTGGAAATCCTCAATCTCGGGAATTTCGAAGTTGACATAGCGAGCGTCGATGTTCTCCGCTTCGAATTTGCGGTTGAAGTAGTCCTGCGAAAACGAATGCCCGAGAGGGAATCCGATAAGTCCATAAATCTTTTCGTTTGGGCCGGTCATAGTTGCTAAATCTGAAATTGTCTGCAAAAATACGAATAATCGCCTAAAGATAAGTAATGTATGGATTATTTATTGCGCCGGGGAAGTGAAATAAAAATACCGGCGCATCGGTATGAACGACGTGCCGGTATGTAATATTGTAATAGCCAATGGATTATTTAGCTTCTTCGGGCTCGGTTGCGATGCCTGCGAGAACGGGGTCAATCATGATGCGGCCGCAGTATTCGCAGACGATGACTTTTTTGTGGAGTCGGATTTCGAGCTGTTTCTGAGGCGGGATGCGGTTGAAGCAGCCACCGCAGGCGTTACGCTGGACGTAGACGATGCCGAGACCGTTGCGGGCGTTCTTGCGGATGCGTTTGAAGGCCTGGAGAGTGCGGTCGTCGATGCTCGGTTCGATAGCTTTGGCTTTCTCGCGGAGGGTCTCTTCTTCCTGACGGGTCTCGCTGACGATTTCGTCGAGCTCGGTTTTCTTTTCTTCGAGGATGTGAGTGTGGTCGGCGAGTTTTTCTTTAGTAGTTTCTATCTCAGCGGTTTTGTTCTCGATGGCGCGAGAGTAGTCGTTGATATGCTTTTCGGCCAGTTCGATTTCGAGCGACTGGAATTCGACTTCTTTAGTGAGCAAATCGAACTCGCGGTTGTTGCGGACGTTGTCGAGCTGCTCTTTGTAGCGGGCAATCAGAGAGTTGCAGCTATTGATTTTCTCTTTTTCGGCGGCGAGATTTTTGCGCAGCTCGTCGATTTCGCGAGAATAGTTTTCAATACGGTAGTTAAGACCTTCGATGCTGTCTTCGAGGTCTTTGACTTCAAGAGGAAGTTCGCCTCGAATTGTTTTTATACGGTCAATTTCGGAGAGAATCGTCTGGAGGTCGTAGAGGGCTTTAAGACGTTGCTCGACCGATGCTGTCTGCTCGGATTTCTTATCAGTAGCCATATATTCTTATATGTATTTTATTGGATTTTCTTCAATTTCTGAATAATAGCACGCAAAGTTAGGAAATTTTTCCCGAATAACCTTGTAAAAAATTTCTTTTGCGCAGGATTCGCTCTCAAAATGTCCGATGTCGATGATGAGAATCTCGTTCTGATAGTCGACAAAATCGTGGTAGCGAGTGTCGGAAGTAATGAATGCCTGAGCGCCGGCGCGAAGGGCTGCGGAAATAAATTCGCTGCCTGAGCCGCCACAAAGGGCGATGCGACGGATGGGGATATCGTCGTCGGGCAAAGCTGTGCATCTGGCGACGGGCGAGCCGAAGGCTGACTTGACCCGCTCGACGAGTTCACGGCCGGAGAGGGGGGTGTCGAGCAGGGCGTAGATGCCAAGCCCGAGCGAGCTGTCGGTGTCAACGGCGGGCAGCAGGTCGAAAGCGAGCATGGCGTCGCCGACGCTTTCTGACAGTTTCTGTCGGAGCGACGCTGAGCTGTCGACGCTGACTGTCGCTTCGATTCGTAGGGCCGGAGCAAGGTTGGAGGTGGTCGAGCCGAAGGGGTCGTCGGCGTCGGTGTGGAAGTTTACGCCGTTGCAGGGGGAGACGAAGCACTGTCGGTCGCCGGCGATTTCGGAGAATACGGCGAGGGCTGTGTCGGCAACTGATTGGCTGACGACGGCCGAAACCTTGACCCTGCGGTCTTTGAGCGGCGAAAGAACACGGACGGGTTTTGCGCCGAGCATGTCGGCCATGCGGTAGCTGATGCCGCCGCATGTGCTGTCGACAGCAGTGTGGCAGGAGTAGACGGTTATGCCGTAGCTGATGGCGCGGATGACAGCTTCTTCGACGGGTGTGTTGCCTGAAATCCGTTTCAGTCCGCGAAAAATCAGCGGATGATGGGAAATGATGAGGCTGCAGCCGCGCTGACGGGCTTCGTCGACGACGGCGGGCGTGACGTCGACACAGAGCAGTACGCCTGTGCACTCGGCACGCAACGAACCGACCTGCACATCTGTATTGTCCCAGGATTCCTGGAGCGATGCAGGTGCGAAGTCTTCGATGGCTGATATTATGTCAGCGTTGAGCATATCAGTCGTTGGGCGCGATGACGGCGATTGAAAGTTCGTCGAGCTGCTTTTGGTCGAGTGGGGCGGGAGCGTCGAGCATGACGTCGCGTCCGCTGTTGTTCTTGGGGAACGCGATGCAGTCGCGGATGCTGTCGAGTCCGGCGAATAGCGATACCCAACGGTCGAGACCGTAGGCGAGGCCACCGTGAGGGGGTGCGCCAAACTTGAATGCATTCATGAGGAAGCCGAACTGTACCTGAGCTTTTTCGGGAGTGAAGCCGAGAATTTCGAACATCTTGGCCTGCAGGGCGCTGTCGTGGATACGGATAGAACCGCCACCGACTTCAACGCCGTTGATGACCATGTCGTAGGCATCGGCACGCACGGCAGCGGGATCGGTGTCGAGCAGGGCGATGTCCTCGTCTTTGGGGTGAGTGAAGGGATGGTGCATGGCCATGAGTCGCTGTTCTTCGTCGCTCCATTCGAACATGGGGAAGTCGACGACCCAGAGGCATGCGAATTTGTCCTTGTCGCGGAGTCCGAGCTGACGGCCCATCTCGAGACGGAGTTCGCAAAGCTGTTTGCGGGTCTTCATTGCGTCGTTGCCGCTGAGGATGAGGATGAGGTCGCCGGGTTCGGCGTTCATTGCTGCGCGTAGCTGCTGGAGGACTTCCTGCGAATAGAATTTGTCGACCGATGACTTGACGTTGCCGTCGGCTTCGACACGAGCGTAAACCATGCCTTTGGCGCCAATCTGAGGACGTTTGACGAATTCGGTCAGGGCGTCGAGTTGCTTGCGGGTGTATGAGGCTGCACCTTTGGCGCAAATGCCGCCGATGTAGGCTGCGTTGTCGAACACGCTGAAGCCATGGCCCTTGAGGGTGTCCATCAGTTCGACAAAACGCATGTCGAAGCGGAGGTCGGGTTTGTCGCTGCCGTAGTATTTCATGGCATCGGCCCAGGGCATGCGGATGAATGGCTCGGTAAGCTCAATGCCACGGATGACCTTGAACAGGTGTTTTGCCATGCCTTCGAATAGCTCGATGACGTCGTTCTGCTCGATGAAGCTCATTTCGCAGTCGATCTGAGTGAACTCGGGCTGACGGTCGGCGCGGAGGTCTTCGTCGCGGAAGCATTTGACAATCTGGAAGTAGCGGTCCATGCCTGAAACCATCAGGAGCTGTTTAAGCGTCTGCGGCGACTGGGGCAGGGCGTAGAACTGGCCCTGATTCATGCGCGAGGGCACAACGAAGTCGCGTGCTCCTTCGGGAGTAGAGCCGACGAGCATGGGAGTCTCGATCTCGAGGAAGCCTTTGCTGTCGAGGTAGCGGCGTACTTCCATAGTCATGCGGTGGCGCAATTCGAGGTTGCGGCGAACGGGAGTGCGGCGCAGGTCGAGATAGCGGTAGCGCATGCGGATGTCATCGCCGCCGTCAGATTCGTCTTCGATAGTGAACGGCGGAACTTCGCTGGGGTTGAGTATATTAAGCTCTGAGGCGAGAATTTCGATGTCGCCTGTGGGCATGTTGGGGTTTTTGCTTGTTCGTTCGGCGACAGCGCCTTTGACCTGAATGACAAATTCGCGGCCGAGATGGTTTGCGGCCTCGTTGAGGGCGGGGTCAATCTCGTTGTTGAACACTACCTGAGTGATGCCGTAGCGGTCGCGGATGTCGACAAAAGTCATGCCGCCCATTTTGCGCACACGTTGTACCCAGCCGGCAAGAGTGACCTGTCGGCCGGCATCGGCTAAGCGGAGTTCTCCGCAAGTATTGGTTCTGAACATATTAATGTAGTAACAGTATGATTGAGGTTAAAATTTTTCCGAAGCAGATAAATTAAGTTGCGGGCTTTGTGGCTCGCTTTAAAATAACTTACAAAAGTAGTTAACTTTCATCAAACGACAAAATTTTGTTTGAAAAGCTGAAATGAGTTATCTTTGCGTGAAATTGATATTTGAAGAAGGAAAATGAAAAATATTGTGACCCGTTCGATTTCGGGAATTATATATGTAGGTCTGATTGTCGGCGCATTGCTTGCCGGCTCGATATGGTTTACGGCGCTGTGTGTGCTGTTCTGTCTGCTGGCTATGCTTGAATTTCAAAAGCTTACGTCGGCGCGGAGCAATGACGCCATCGCAATGGCCATACGGCTGACCGACATTGCGGCGGCTGTGGCGCTGTGTGTGGTCAGCCACGATGTGATGACAGCGCTTGTCTATGGCCCGGCAATGATTCTGCCTATATATATTATTGTAAGAACAGTGCTTGCGCTCTACGACCGCGGCGATGATGTTTTTGCATCGGTCGGACGGTCGGCCCTTTCTATTTTATATATAGGTGTACCGCTTTCGATGGCGTCGGTCACTTACGACATGTCGGATGGCGGCCATGCGCCGTGGCTGGTGCTGATGATGTTTGTCATGATATGGCTCAATGACACAGGGGCTTACTGTGTCGGCAGCCTTTTCGGTCGTCACAGGCTCTGCGAACGGCTGTCGCCCAAGAAGTCGTGGGAAGGCTTCTGGGGCGGAATGGCATTCTGCATCATCGCCGGAGCGGTGTGTTGCTTTATAAACAACGGCTGGAGCATGGCTTCGGACTGCTTTGCCATAAACCTCGTTAAGTGGGTCGGCCTCGGAATGCTTGTCAGTCTGATGTCGACGTGGGGCGATTTGTTTGAGTCGTTGATCAAACGTTCGCTCGGCGTCAAGGATTCGGGTCATCTCATCCCGGGTCACGGCGGAATCCTTGACCGCATCGACTCGCTTCTGCTTGTCGCGCCGGCAACTTTTGTCTACGGACTTTTGACCTCATTGTTTTGAATGCGATTTTTTAAACAATCTCACTCCGAAAGTTGTATAACTCATAGTAAAGGATTATCTTTGCTTTTGAAATTAACATAATTAACATAAGTGTAAAACCTCAAATATTACCAGACATAACCACATGGAAAATCAGGATTCCCTATTGAAACAAGTAACCGAAAAAGCTCAGTCATGGCTTCAGGACGGTTACGATGTCGAGACTCAAAAAGAAGTAAAACGGATGCTTGACGCAGACGACAAAACCGAACTCATCGAGTCGTTCTACAGAGATTTGGAATTCGGCACAGGAGGTCTCCGCGGCATTATGGGTGCGGGTTCAAACCGTATGAACATATACACCGTAGGCTCTGCAACCCAAGGTCTTGCCAACTATCTTAAAGAGGCTTTCAAGGATCTTCCCGAAATCAAGGTCGTTGTCGGTCACGACGTCCGCAACAATTCTCGCAAATTTACCGAAATTGTAGCCAATATTTTCTCTGCCAACGGCATCAAGGTATATCTTTTCGACAGCTTCCGCCCGACACCCGAACTTTCGTATGCAATCCGTCTGCTCGGTTGTCAGAGCGGTGTCAATATCACAGCATCACATAATCCGAAAATCTACAACGGTTACAAGGCATATTGGAGCGACGGCGCACAGATTATCGCGCCTCACGATGTGAACATCATCGACCATGTCAACCGCATCAAGAATGTCAAGGACATCAAATTTGCCGGCGACCCCTCTAAGATTGAAATCATCGGCGATGCTGTCGACGAAGCTTTCCTCGCGGCAATCAAGACGCTTTCGCTTGACCCCGAAGTCATCAAACGTCATGCCGACCTAAAGATAGTTTACACTCCTATCCACGGTACGGGTGTGAAACTCATCCCCGAATCGCTGCGTCGCTGGGGCTTCAATAACATCATCCACGTCCCCGAGCAGGATGTTCCATCGGGCGATTTCCCGACAGTCGACTCTCCCAACCCCGAGAATCCCTCGGCTATGGCTATGGCAATCGCCAAGGCTAAAGAAGTAGAAGCCGACCTCGTCGTCGCTTCTGACCCTGATGCTGACCGTATCGGCTGCGTTATCCGCGACAACAACGGCGAATATCAGCTCATCAACGGCAATCAGATTGTGATGATTCTCCTCAACTACATCATGCGCCGTAAACGCGAATCAGGCAAACTCGACGGCAACGAATATGTAGTGAAGACTATCGTGACCACCGAAACTATCAAGTCTATCGCCGACAACTACGGCATCAAGATGTTTGACTGCTATACAGGCTTCAAGTGGATCGCATCCGTAATCCGCGACCTCGAAGGCAAGATGATATATCTCGGCGGCGGCGAAGAGAGCTATGGCTTCCTCGCCGAAGACTTCTGCCGCGATAAAGACTCTGTTTCGGCAATTTCGCTGATGGCTGAAATTTGCGCGTGGGCAAAAGATCAGGGCATGGACTTCAACGAAATGCTTCAGGACATATATGTCAAGAACGGCTATTCACACGAAGTAGGCATCTCTGTAGTCCGCGAAGGCAAAAAAGGTGCTGACGAACTTGTGCAGATGATGAAAGACTTCCGTGCCAATCCGCCCAAACAGCTTGGCGGCAGCTCGGTTGTCGTAGTCAAGGACTATGCTGATCTCAATTGCCACGACCTCCGTTCGGGCGAAGTGACAAAGATGGATTTCCCGACGACGAGCAACGTGCTCCAGTTCTTTACAGCCGACGGTTCGAAAGTTTCTATCCGTCCGTCGGGCACAGAGCCGAAAATCAAGTTCTACATCGAAGTCCACGACAAACTCAGCGGCAAGGCCGACTATGACCGTGCCAACCGCGACGCCGATGTCAAGATTGAGGCTATAAAGAAAGACCTCGGCATTTGAACATGAATTTAAATCAATGACTTACCGGAGCTTGCATCCCGCATAGGAAGCAAGCCCCGGTCGGTTTTAAATGATACAATGCGATGCAGGTTATCTACGAAGACAATCACATAATTGTAGTCAATAAAGCTCCCGGCGAGATTGTTCAGGGCGACAAAACCGGCGATGTTCCATTGTCGGAGATTGTCAAAGAGTGGATTAAAATCACTCACGGCAAACCCGGCAATGTCTTCCTCGGCGTCGTTCATCGTCTCGACCGGCCTGTCGGCGGACTTGTGGTTTTCGCCAAGACCTCAAAGGCGCTTACAAGGCTCAACGATATGTTCCGCAACGGCGATGTCCACAAAACCTACTGGGCAATATCGCGCAACCGTCCGCCAAAGGACAGCGACACATTGACTCACTATATCACTACTGTCGAGCGTAATAACAAGTCTTACGCCTCCCTCGCTCCGAAACCGGGAACCAAGGAGTCGCGTCTGGCCTATAGGCTGTTGGCTACCGGCGAGCGATATAACCTGCTTGAAATCGAACTTATGACCGGCCGCAAGCATCAGATTCGTGTGCAGATGAGCGCCATAGGCTGTCCTATCCGAGGCGATCTGAAATATGGCGACAAACGCAGCAATCCCGACGGAAGCATTTCGCTTATGGCCCGTCGCATCAGGTTTATACATCCCGTTTCCGGCAAGGAAATCGACCTTACCGCACCTGTCCCTGATGAACGTATGTGGCGCGAACTTGAACAATTGGCCGCTGCTGCTGATAATCAATGAATGATATGAAACCAAAGATAGTATTTTTCGGAACTCCCGATTTTGCGGTCGAATCTCTCGACAGGCTTGTCAACTCAGGCTACGACGTGGCCGCTGTGGTCACAGCTGCGGATAAACCCGCCGGACGCGGGCATCATCTTCTGCAATCCGCTGTCAAGCAATATGCGCTTGCCAACGGTTTGCGTGTCCTTCAGCCCGAAAAACTCAAAGACCCCGCTTTTGTTGCTGAACTTCAGGCTATAGATGCCGATTTGTTTATCGTCATCGCCTTCCGCATGCTGCCGGAAGTTGTCTGGACTATGCCGAGACTCGGCACATTCAATCTCCACGGCTCGCTTTTGCCCCGTTATCGCGGTGCTGCCCCTATTAACTGGGCCATAATCAACGGCGATAAGGAGACAGGCGTGACAACCTTCTTCCTGAAACACGAAATCGATACCGGCGACATCATCGACCGTGTGGCCATATCTATCGGCCCGGACGAGAATGTCGGCAGTGTTTATGACCGCCTTATGCGAGTCGGCGCAGACCTTACGGTCAAGACTGTCGATGCCATTTCGGCCGGTACTCTGACAACTATCCCTCAGGCTGCCGACGGTCTCGAAGCTCCGACTCCCGCACCAAAGATTTTCAAAGAAACCTGCCGTATCGACTGGTCAAAACCGGCGCAGAATATCCACAATCTCGTCCGCGGTCTGTCGCCCGTCCCTGCGGCGTGGACGACTCTTGTTCCCGCCGGCGCGACCGACCCGCAGCAAGTGAAGATTTTTGCTACGGCGATTTGCAAAAACAATTCTGCTGACAGTGTCCCCGGAACTATAATTGACAACGACGGTCACATGACAGTCACATGCGGCGATGGCACTTTAGTTGAAGTCCTCGAACTTCAGCCGGCCGGCAAGAAGCGTATGTGTGCGGCCGACTATCTTCGCGGAGCGCGTCTCGACAATTGTCGCTTTGAGTGAGATTGCATTCAGCCCCGGATGTCATATGTGAAAATGTTTTTAATACATTTAAGAAAAAATAGCAATGCTTCCGTCGCTTAGTTTGCTGATTTTATTTAACTTTACGGAAATTACTGACAGAGGTCTTTCCCGAACATATTTTCATGCATAAGCGTTGATAGTTAAAAGAAAACTATCAATCATCAAACAAAAGCATTATGTATAACTCAGAAGAAGACGACAGCCGCAGAGGCAGTGAAAGATATGCAGTCCCTGCAAGCAAGACGCAGAACATTGTCCGCGCCATTTTCGGCATAGTTATGATTATCATTTATGTCGGCATGGGCGTTCTGTTGCTTATTAATTTTTTCAACTGGGACGGCGATTGGGCCTGGACAAGATATGTCGTTGGCATAGTTCTTATCGTCTACGGTTTGTGGAGAGCCTACCGTCAGTATAAAGGTATTGACTCACGACTGTAAAAGATGTATTTCAAAAAAATATCAATAGCTTTAGGCTGCTTTTTGGCGCTCTTCATGAGCTCCTGCCTGAAATATGAGAAAAAAGCCAACTCATCGACCACCGGTACGATGACGATGGTTTGCGACGATACATTTCGCAACATCATGGAGCAGGAAATCGACGTGTTCGAATACCAGTATCCTGATGCGCATGTGCTTGCGCGTTATGCCACTCAGGGCGAAGCTCTCGATTCGCTGTTGAGTCTCAATACCCGTACGGTTGTCATCGCACGCGACCTTACCAAACAGGAACGCGACTTTCTCAAGGGCAAGCGCCGCAATGTCAAGTCATCAAAAATCGCTGTCGACGCTGTCGCTCTCATTGTCAATGAGAAAAATCCCTGCAGTATGCTTACTACAAAGGAAGTCGGCGATATCCTCTCCGGCTCGTCACGCTATTGGAACGACCTCGAGCCGAGCGATCTCGGCGAGATTTCTGTCGTGTTCGACGACAAATCGTCGAGCCTCGTCCAGTTCATGCGCGATTCACTTCTCCACGGCGGCGACCTCGGCCCTAACGTTTATGCTCAGGGTTCAATTCCGGCCGTTGTCGAGACTGTAAGCAAAAATGCCAACGCTATCGGCATCCTGGGTGTGACCTGGATTACTACCGATATGGAAACTGCCGAAATGACGAGCGACGAGCTTGCTCAGTCGGTCCTTTCCGATGAACCTGTTCAAGGCGCTACGCTCAGTCAGGATGTGAAAGTGCTCAAACTCCGCCGTCCCGACGAAGTGACAGCCTATAAGCCCTACCAGCAGAATATTTTCGACGGCACATATCCCTTGTACCGTCCGATATATATGATTACCACCGGCGTGTCGGGTAGCCTCGCAAGCGGCTTCTACACATTTGTGACCGGTGATATCGGCCAAAAGATTATTATGAACACCGGCATCATGCCTGCCCGTACTCGGATTCAGGTCGTTCAGCTCGGTAATGATGAATGATTTTGGCACAGTGTTTGTAAATTTGGAAAAGTAATAACAAATCATCAGTATTATCTAAATGAAAAAGAAACTCATTCTTTCGTTGCTTGCAGCAACTGCGCTTTCAGCCGCTGCCCAGAGCCAGGGCTACAAAGATGGCATCGAGTATTACAAGGCAGGTCAGTATGACAACGCTAAGACTATTCTCGAAAACACCATCGGTCAGTCTGACACTGACAAGTCGCTTTCTTACTATTATCTCGGACAGGTTGCTCTCGCTAAAGGCAACAAGGCCGAAGCAAAGGCAAATTTCGACAAAGGTGTCGCTGCCAACCCCGATTGCGGCTACAACTATGTAGGTTTTGGCGCTCTTGATCTTCTCAACAATCAGGAATCGCAGGCAAACGATAATTTCAAAAAAGCTCAGTCGCTCGCTAAGAAAGACAACGAACTTCTTGTAGCTATCGCTCGTGCATACTACAACGCCGACCCTGTCAAATATGACAAAGATATCAACAAATATCTCGACAAGGCTCGCAAGAACTCTAAATACAAAGAACCGTCGATCTACATTCTCGAAGGCGACATGCTCGCCGACAAGAAAGACTTTGGTTCGGCTGCCGCTAAATATGAAATGGCTATTACTTTCGAGGAAGACAATCCTGAAGGTTATGTAAAATACGCCAACACATATTTTAATGTCAACAAAGATTTCGCCATCAAGAAACTCGAAGAACTCTATAACCGTGTTCCCAACTCGGCTCTTGCAACCCGCGAGCTCGCTGAAAAATATTATCAGGGCAACCACTGGATCAAAGCTGCCGACCTTTATGGCACATACATTCAGAACCCCAACCACTTCCCCGAAGATAAAGCCCGTTATTCTGTCCTCCTCTATTGGGGCAATAACTACGCCGACTCTAAAAAAGTCGCTCAGGAAATCCTTGCTAAAGATCCTTCAAACTTCCTGATGCAGCGTATGGTGTTCCTCAACGACGCCGCTCTTGAAAACTACGAAGCTGCAGCTGCCGAGGCAAAAAGTTTCTTCGAATCAAACCCCGACGGCCGTTTCACAACCAACGACTACACTACTTATGCCGATGTCCTCAGCAATCTCGGTAAAGTCGAAGACGCAGTTGTCCAGTATGACCTGGCTCTGAGCAAAGACCCCGACAATGCTGACCTCGCCAAAGACGCAAGTTCGTTCTTTACCAAAGTAAAACAGTATGGCAAAGCTGCCGATGCTTTTTCTTCATACCTGAACAAATCTGAAGAACCTTCGACAAGCGACTATGTCGACGCTGCCCGCCGTTATCTTAATGCTTCGGCAACCGCAGCTCCCGAAGACAGCGTTCTCCGCAAGGAATATTCAGTCAAGGGTATCGAATTTATCAACAAAGCTATCGAACGTGCCGAGCCAAATCCCACGCTCTATCAGTTCAAAGGCCGTCTCTATGTCGCCGGCAACAACAACCTGCCCGACGAAGACGCTGTTAAGGCATATGAGGAAATGGTAAAGGTTCTCGATCAGAATCCCGCCAACATGGACCCCAACAATGCTGACAACGCCCTCAACCTTTACAAAGAGGCTTATCAGTTTGAATATCTCTACAACGCCCGCATTCTTAAAGATAAAGAGAAAGCTGCCGCTTCGATGGAGAAATTCAAGACAATCAACGATTTGTTGACACCCGCCGAATAATTCACACTGATTATATCTTATTCCCACGGGGCGGTTACCTGATGCGGTGGCCGCCCCGTATTTAACCTGTATAATAATAAGTAACTCATAAAAATTAATTTATACTTGATACGAGATTTATTTCGAGGAAAAATCAAAATGTGAAGAGGAAGTTTATAGTAATAAACGACCGATGAACAGTTTGATTTTAACCGAAATAAAGCCGCAGAAAGTATAAAAGTATCTTGGAGTTACTTTGTAAAAAACTTATTACGTTTAATTTTTAAGAGTTACTTATAATAATGAGTATAGCTCCATTGGCCGAACGAATGCGTCCTCGCACTCTTGACGATTATATCGGACAGCGGCATCTTGTCGGCGAAGGTTCTGTTTTGCGCCGCATGATTGACTCGGGCAACGTAGCCTCATTTATCTTATGGGGACCGCCGGGAGTAGGGAAGACAACGCTGGCAAGAATTATTGCCAATTCGACGAAGTCGTCTTTCCATACTCTTTCTGCCGTCTCTTCAGGCGTAAAGGACGTCCGTGAGGTCATCGACCGTTGCCGCGCCGAGGCCATGAGCATGTTTTCATCAGGTCGTCCCATACTTTTCATCGACGAAATCCACCGTTTCAACAAGTCGCAGCAGGACAGCCTGCTCGGAGCTGTCGAAGACGGCACGGTAACGCTCATCGGGGCGACAACCGAGAATCCCTCTTTCGAAGTCATACGCCCCTTGCTTTCTCGCGCTCAGGTCTATGTCCTCAAACCTCTCGACGAGGCCGATTTAAAACTTCTT
>JAGAOW010000159.1 GCA_017889945.1 Muribaculaceae bacterium | reverse complement strand
TGACCTCGGTCTGGCTACCGAATTTGACGTAGAGGCTGACAAGAATGTCACTCTGCCTTACTATCAGATCGAAGTGACCGACAAGATGGTCGAAGATCAGGACAAGGCATTCCGCGAACGTTTCGGCGCTCAAGTCCCCGGCGAAGAAGTCGACGAAAAAGCCGTTGTCAAGGGTACAATCATGGAGCTCAACGCCGACGGCACAGTCAACGACAGCGAAAATGCAGTTCAGGTCATCAACGGCATCGTAGCCCCCTTCTACTTCAAATCCAAAGACGAAGCTCAGAAGTTTATCGGCAAAAAAATCAACGATAAGGTCGTTTTCAATCCTTATGCTTCATGCGAGGGCAATGCTGCCGAACTCGCCTCGATGCTCAACATCGACAAGGAAAAAGCAGAGGACTACAAGGGCGATTTCGAGATGGCTATCTCAGAGATAATCGTCGTCAAACCGGCCGAACACAATCAGGAATTCTTTGACAATGTCTTCGGACGCGACAAAGTCCACAATGAAGAGGAATACAATCAGGCTCTCAAAGAGATGATTGCAAACTCGTTCAGAAGCAATACGGACTACTACTCTAATGTCGAAATCCGCAAATACTACATGGACAAGTATGCCGACGGCATCAAGCTCCCCGGCGACTTCCTCAAACGCTGGCTCAAGATGAACAATCCGGATGCAGCTGAAAACACTGACTGGGACAAGGAATACGAACTCATGGTTCCTCAAATCAAATGGCAGCTCATCAGCGATAAACTCGCAGAGAAACTCGGCGTCAAGGTTGAGGAAGCTGACGTGATGGCAAGAGCCAAATTCATCGCTCAGCAGCAGTTCCAGCAGTATGGCATCTACAACATGGACGACCAGAGCATCACTGACACCGCAAAACGCATCCTCTCTGACAAGAACTATTCACGCCGCATCGCCGAAGAAGTTGGCGAGCTGAAGCTCTTCGCTTTCATCCGTGAAGCAGTCACAATGGATGTCAAGACTGTTTCGATGGAAGAATTCGTCAAGATGGTCAATCCGTCGGAAGAAGCCGCAGAATAATCGTTTCACACTGAAATATCAGATAGACGGGCCGCAAACGCGGCCCGTTTTTGTTGTAGTTCATGCAAATTAATTTGATGAAAAGTTGCAAAAACGACTTTTTATTATTAACTTTGAATACACAATATTTTCAATCATACTGCAGACATATAATATAATTATGAATAATAATACAGAATTCCGCAACTTTGCAGTGCATCATCTGGGCATGAACGGCCTCGCTTTGGACCAGTACAACTCCAAAGTCAGCGAAGCTATCAAGTCCAACTATATCAATCCGTCGATTATCGAGGAGCGTCAGCTCAACATCGCGCAGATGGATGTGTTCTCTCGCCTTATGATGGACCGCATCATCTTCCTCGGCACAGAAGTCAACGACTATACCGCCAATGTCATCCAGGCTCAGTTGCTCTTCCTCGACCAGTCAGACCCCGGCAAGGATGTGTCGATTTATATCAACTCGCCCGGCGGCTCGGTCTATGCCGGACTCGGCATCTACGACACGATGCAATATATCTCGAGCGATGTTGCGACAATCTGCACCGGCATCGCCGCATCGATGGCCGCAGTGCTGCTTGTCGCAGGCGAGAAGGGCAAACGCTTTGCACTCCGCCACTCGCGAGTGATGATTCATCAGCCGATGGGCGGCGCTCAGGGTCAGGCAAGCGATATCGAAATCACTGCCCGCGAAATCAAGAAACTCAAGCATGAGCTGTATACCATCATCGCCGACCACTCCGGTCAGCCGTTCGATAAAGTAGAACGCGACTCTGACCGCGACTACTGGATGACTTCGGAAGAAGCGAAAGAATACGGCATGATCGACAACATCCTCGTCAAATCAAAACACGTCTAAACGATGCCAAGAGCTAAAGAACCGAGATGCAGCTACTGTGGCCGCGGAGCAGGCGAGGTTGAGGCGCTGATACCTTCGCCCGACCAGAAATCGTATATCTGCACCGACTGTGTCAATGCAATCCACGACATGATACTCAACTATCATGACGAGAATTCGCATAAGACTCAGGTCAAAGGCAAGAAGCTCAAGGATGTGCCCAAGCCCGCAGCTATAAAAGCTTTTCTCGACCAGTATGTCATCGGTCAGGACGAGGCTAAGAAATATCTTTCGGTAGCCGTTTACAACCATTACAAACGTCTGCTTCAGCCAGAGACCGATGATGTCGATATTGAAAAGAGCAACATCATCCTGGTCGGACCTACAGGCACAGGCAAAACACTGCTCGCCAAAACAATAGCCAAGCTGCTCGACGTTCCGTTTACCATAGTCGACGCCACTGTCCTGACTCAGGCCGGTTATGTCGGCGAAGACATCGAAAGCCTTCTTACCCGCCTTCTGCAAGCCGCCGACTATGATGTCGACCGAGCGCAGCGAGGCATAGTCTTCATAGATGAAATCGACAAAATCGCCCGTAAAGGCGACAACCCGTCGATTACACGCGATGTCTCGGGAGAAGGCGTGCAGCAGGGCCTGCTCAAACTTCTCGAAGGCTCAATCGTCAACGTGCCGCCACAAGGCGGGCGCAAGCACCCCGAACAGCGCATGAGTCCGGTCGACACGAACAACATCCTGTTTATCTGCGGCGGCGCTTTCGACGGCATCGAACAGAAGATTGCGCATCGCCTCAACACTCACGTCGTCGGCTTTTCGACCGACTCCAAGCGCCGTCGCATAAAAAGCGACGATTTCATGCGCTATGTCGCTCCGCAGGATTTGAAATCGTTCGGACTTATACCCGAAATCATCGGCCGTCTCCCCATATTGACCCATCTCGAACCGCTCGACCGTGAAGCGCTGCGCAAAGTTCTTACCGAACCCAAAAACGCTATCACGCGCCAGTATATCAAACTTTTCGAAATGGATGGCATAAGCCTGACCTTCGATGACGACGCTCTCGACTTCATCGTCGACAAAGCTATCGAATATAAGTTGGGCGCGCGTGGTCTGAGGTCAATTGTTGAGTCAATAATGGTCGACGCCATGTATGAACTTCCGACTCAAAATGTCAAAAGTTTCACAGTGACAAAAGAATACGCATCCGGCAAACTTGAAAGCGGCCATTTCGAGGCCGCCTCAGTCTGAAAACCATATATATCTATACCATTTATTAACTCACATTTACTGTCATGCTCCCTAAACAAATCCTCCTTGAGGCACTGAAGCGGCACTTCGGATTTGACAATTTCAAAGGCAATCAAGAGGCTATCATTTCCAATCTTCTTGCCGGCCACGACACATTTGTGCTGATGCCGACAGGCGGCGGCAAATCACTTTGCTACCAGTTGCCCGCTCTTTTGTCTGAGGGAACAGCCATCGTCGTCTCTCCGCTAATTGCCCTGATGAAAAATCAGGTCGACGCGATGCGCAATTTCAGCGAGAATGACAGCATAGCCCACTTCCTCAACTCGTCGCTCAACAAGGCGGCTATCGACCAGGTAAAAAGCGACATCATCGGCGGCCACACAAAATTGCTTTATGTTGCGCCCGAATCGTTGACCAAAGACGATAACATCGACTTCCTCAAAACAGTCAAAATATCGTTCTACGCAATCGACGAAGCTCACTGTATTTCAGAGTGGGGTCACGATTTCAGACCAGAATACCGGCGCATTCGCCCGATAATCAACGAGATTGGCGTCCGACCGGTCATCGCATTGACCGCCACGGCGACCCCCAAAGTGCAGCATGACATCCAGAAGAACCTCGGCATGAGCGATGTCGCCGTGTTCAAATCGTCATTCAACCGCGAAAACCTTTATTATGAAGTGCGGCCGAAAACAAAAAACATCGACCGCGACATCATAAAATTCATCAAGCAGCAGAACGGCAAATCGGGCATCATATACTGTCTGAGCCGCAAGAAAGTCGAAGAACTTGCCGAGTTGCTTACCGTAAACAATATCCGCGCTCTTCCATATCACGCCGGACTCGACGGCGCGACACGTTCAGCCAATCAGGATGCTTTCCTGCTTGAGACTGTCGACGTTATCGTAGCGACCATTGCTTTCGGCATGGGCATCGACAAACCCGACGTACGTTTCGTCATCCATTACGACATGCCAAAATCGCTTGAGGGCTACTATCAGGAGACAGGACGTGCAGGCCGTGACGGCGGCGAAGGCTACTGCCTTGCGTTCTACTCTTACAAGGACTTGCAGAAAATGGAGAAATTCATGCAGGGCAAGCCCTTCTCAGAGCAGGAAATAGGCAAACAGCTTCTTATCGAAACCGCCGCCTATGCC
>JAGAOW010000158.1 GCA_017889945.1 Muribaculaceae bacterium | reverse complement strand
GGCATACCATTCGGTCATATAGTTCTTTTCGTTGCCGCCGGGGGTGCTGGTGCGTATAGCATAGCTGACCTTGAGGCAGTCGTATGTTCCGGCTTCGACAGTGATAGACTCAGAACCGAGGAATTTGCCTTCCCAGAGGTTCATCGACATGGCCATCTGTCCGGCGTTGAGACGGAGAGTGGCATTGGGGAGCTTGGAGTCGACCGCAGCCTTGGGGTCGATGGGGAACTCGAGCTGGCCTTTGGTAGCGAATGCCTTTTCGAGGTCGGCCAGTTCAGATTCGCTTATATGCTGGCGGTTGGCCTCAGCGGAAGCCTTGATCATGTTGAGAATAAACGACTTGAAGTCATCGCCCGTCATGACGATTACAGTTGTGATATCGGTCTTGGGATCGTATTTGAACACGCGGTAAGTCTTAATCTCGGCAAAAGGATTCGACGGGTCGGACTGAATGTCTTCGACGCGCGATGTGATGATGCCGTCGGCATCGGTATCAACCGAAAGGACAGTCGTTTTGACGACAGACTCCACGGCTTCCTTAGTTTTATTATCGACTAATTTGTAGTAGGATACTTCGCCTTGTTTTGTAGAAAAATACTGAGCCGAAGCTGCAGCGCAACCCAAAACGACAGCCAGTGCGAAAGTCAAAAAGTTTCTCATAACATTCATATATTTATTAGTTTATATTCAATTTGAATCGTAAATCGGCACAAATATACAAAATATTCGCAGAAAAAGACGAGTTAGCGCAAATTAAGGATGAATTGCAGGACTGCGTCGAGGACTTCGGGCGACATGGTTTCACGGATTTGGTCATATTCGGCGACCTCGCCGGTCGAGGCATGCTGCATCAGATGGTTGAGACCCGGCATCAGCAAAGTCTTGGCTTTAGGCACAAGTTGCTGAATTAGAGTGAGGTTGTCGGGGTAAACCTGAGTGTCTTTGTCGCCGTTGACAGCCAGCATAGGGCATTTGATTTTTCGTAGATATTTGGCCGGCTCCATAGCCAAGAGCGCATCCATCCAGGGAGTACGGTTCTTCTGCGTCATTTTGAGAGAAGTGACAAGCTCCGACGGAATATCTACACCGACAGCACTGACCAACGAATCGACATCAACCGGCGACGACTTGCCCTGACGATGCTGCTCGGCCAATGTATCAAACAGGCGACCAATCACTTGCAAAGCAGCTTCCTTATCGGCCTGCGACAGATTAGCGGCGTCCATAGCATGTCTGTTCTGACGCAAGAGGCCGTCTTTGCCCGAGACCGAGAGTCCGGCAAGCGAAACGATAAAGTCGGGAACGGATTCAGCACCGAGCATAAAGGCTATAGTTCCGCCTTCCGAATGGCCCAGAACGCCAACTTTGCCAATATTGCGGAAGGTGCGCAGGAATTTGACCGCAGCCTTGGTATCATCCTTAAATGTAAAAGTAGTGGCTGACAGAAAATCGCCTGTCGACTTGGCGACGCCCCGGTCATCGTAGCGCAATGAAGCGACACCATTGCGAGCAAGGTAATCAGCTATGACGGCAAAAGGCTTGTGATCAAAGATTTCCTCGTCGCGGTTCTGAGGTCCGCTGCCTGTGACCATTACAACGGCAGGCACTTTCTTCTTGGTTGTAGGCGCAGGGAGGGTAAGCGTCGCACTCATCACAGCTCCGTCGGGAGCTGTAAAGACGGTGTCGATGACAGTGTAGGGATAAGGCGGACGGGGAGTCTGCGGTCGCCGATCTTCGTTCGGGCTGTCGGGCGCAAGATTCAGAGGAAAGGTGTAGCCGCGCTGACTGAAATTGCCTTTGATGGCGCGGCTGCTGATACGGCCGGAATAAGTCGCGCCGATAGAGGGACACGACAGAGACAGAGAGTCGGCGGTGCATAGCACGACTTCAACGGGTATGCCTTTCGCGCCTTGCGAGGGTGAATCGAGTGTACACTGCAAGTGGCCGCTTTCGGTCGAGAAGTTGAAAACCAATGGCAATTTCATCGGGCCTAAGGCCAATTTGCCACGCCACGAACCTGACAATGGACAAGAATCGGATGCCATCAACGCAACAACGGTCAGAGCTGCTACCACACAAGCTAATAACTTTTTAATCATGATAGTGTTAGGTTTCTGAAGTCTGCGACAAAGTTAGAAAGATTTTCGGCAAAAATTTTCAACAAATGTCGAAAAGCATCAGCAGATTCACAGTTTTTCTTGCGAGCCCGGAAAGTCAGACGAATTGGACAGCTGGGAGTCAGACGATTAGATTCGGGCGCGGGAGGCGGCACGGCGGAGGAGTTTGGCGCGGCGGCGTTCGGCTTCGCGGCGCTGTGCGCGAGTCATGGG
>JAGAOW010000157.1 GCA_017889945.1 Muribaculaceae bacterium | reverse complement strand
GTCGTCACCCATGTCAATTCTATCATCGGCGACATCATTATTTTCATTGGATGGAATTCTTTTTGCAAACAGCTGATGGCAATAATTCTCGGTCACGATCTTAAGCCACATTGTAAGGGTACACCTAAATCCGAAGTCTTGCAACTTGGATCGATGCGTTTCACGATGTGGCATGAGGATGTAGACGTAAATCTCGTTTATCAGTTCAATGGGATTCTCGCAGTCCGTGTAGTATTTGTCATAAATCGATTTAAACAGCGGATAGCACATCCTATACAGATACTCCTTCGTGAGGAAGGTGTCCCTGCTAAGTATCGCCTGGGCGATTTCCTGATCTGTATAGCTATCTATTCCCATAAGGAGATTGGTATGATTTCAGTCAAAAATAATGCTCTCTATCGTAGAGATTTGGATTGTGAGATAAAGTATTGGGAGTACGAATGATAATATATTCAATTGGAATGCCTTTGCAGAACATAATAATCATTTGCCGAAATGATTATTATGTTTTTTTGAATTTTTTAATGGATATTTGGTGGATATTGGAAAAATTTAATAAATTTGCTTTTGGTAAGTATCTCTACGATAGAGATTTGGATGAATATAAATTTAGCAATAATGTCCTAATGACCAAATGCATTCGGTCATTAGGACATTATTGCTTTCATAGTAGTTGGATGTTTCTACGATGCACTTCTTGACTTTTCTCACTTGAGAGTGCTAAATGGAGGCGAGTATCAGGGCGTTGGCGCGGTCGACTATGGTGGTGTCGAGGCTTGCGAGGTAGATTTGGGTTGTTGCTTCGGAGTCGTGGCCCATGCCTTCGCTTATTACGCTTACGGGGATGCCTTTGGTTTTGGCGGCGGATGCCCAGCTGTGGCGAGCTACGTAGAGTGTCAGTGGAATTGTCACGCCTACCATCGCGGCTATTTTCTTGAGGTTGTGGTTGATATTGTAGCCCATGTTGCGGTAGATGCAGCGTTCGTTGAGCCCCGGCCTGCGTATGATGGGGAGCAGGTAGCGGCTTTCGTTGACGTGATATTTGTCGAGGGTCGACTGCATCTCGCGGGTCCATTCGATGGTGAGTTGCTGTCCGGTTTTGCGGCGACGATATGTGACATATCCGTTTTTCAGGTCGGATTTTTTCAGGAAAGCCATGTCGATGAAGCTCATACCTCTCAGATAGAAACTCATCAGGAACATGTCGCGGGCGAAATCGAGTGCACGGCTGCCTGACAGGTCAAGTTGCCTGATTTTCTTGATTACAGCAATCGGCAGGGCGCGTTTTACGGTCTTGTCGACGCCGGTGTAGACGTGGCGGAACGGATTGCGGTTCTCGATGATTTCATCCTCTACGGCGCGGTTATACACCGCGCGCAGTATGCGTGTATAGAACGATATGGTATTTGGCGCAACTCCGTGACTTTTATGCCATGCTTCGTACGATTCGACCACTTCGGCGGTGATACAGTCAAGCATTATGTCGTTATGTTGCGTAATCTGTCCGCAACGGGATGTTTCGATTAGAAATTTCCTGAAGCTGTTGAGCGCGGCCTTATATGTTTCCGATGTCCTGATTTTGCCGTTCTGCCGAAGTCGGTCTATGATGCCTGTCATGTATGTGAACAGTGAATATTCCCGCGAATAGTGGTTGTATTCGTCAATAATGTCGTCGGTGGTATAATGCAATCCTCTGACATTTAGCTTGTGGTCAATTATTGAGAGGCGTTCTACATCGAATCTAATGCGTTGGCGGATGCCTGTAATCAATGGTCGGCGTTCGCTGTCGGCAGTAGTAGTCACCATCGAGCGCTTTTCGTCCCATTCGTATGGAAATATGTGGCATTCACTCTGTAGATGCCTTACTTTTCGTTCGTGGATAATCTGGTAGTAGATGGTGCCTTCATGACCCGGTACGGTAGAGGGGCGGAATTTTACTTTTATCGAAGCCATTTTATTTGAATTTTGGTTAATGAATAAATCGATGACGGTTGCCGTCGTCGGTTTTCTTAAATGGTTAGCTTCGATAGCGATGCGATACCGGTACTTTATGATGTGAAACTGTATTGCAGCCGGTGTAGGTGATATGTATTTGGGTTGGGCGCCGCAGCGTGAAACGCAGGTGATGGAGGTCGAGGCTGGCTTATTCCGACAGTTCGTCGAGGGTGATAAGATTGCTCATAAGAGCGTATACGGTCAGGCCGGCTGCGGAGTGTATCTCAAGTTTTGCGGCGATATTGCGCCGATGGGTCATGACAGTGTTGACCGATACATTGATTTGTGCGGCAATCTCTTTATTAGACAGCCCTTTGACAACACCGATGATAATCTCCTTTTCCCTTTGGGTCAGTTCGGAGGGCATTCCCGGTGTCTTGCGGTTGGCGAATAGCGAAGTGACAGTCTGCTCTATCGCCGATTCGGAATCATAGATAGATATTGCTGCGTTGTATTCTTTGACGTAATTCTGAGGAAGGGCGGTGTGGTAGAGCAATACTATCTTTACTTTCGGCGACGCGAGTCTGACGGCGTGGAGCATCGGGGTGGCAAGCGCTACGGGGTCGCAGATGAATATGTCGGCGTTGGCCGGAAGCGCCGGGTTTTCGGCAAGCGTGGCAGGCTCGATGGCCCGGAAACTGATTGACAACTCGCGTATGTTGCGCAGGATACTGCATAGTCCGTTGAATTCAATGGGCGACGGGGTGCATAATATGACGTTGAGGTGCCTCATTTCTTCGATTTCCTTTCAAGATCGTACACCATCGGAATAAGCAGATTGTTCTCAATGTCGGAGTGCGATGCAAGGTCCTCCTCGCAGTTGTAAATGTCGACGAGCACGTCGTACATCAGATTGGGAGCAGTGGTGCGGTAGTACCTCAATATGATGTTTTTAAGTTCGGCGAGGGCGTCGACCACTTCTTCGTGATGGCGTTCGAATATCTCTATCGTGTATGCCGATTTTTTGCCGTCTACAAGGCTTTCGACGTAGGGGAATACTGTGTTTTCCTCATATCGGAAGTGATCTTCGACTTTCTTTACAAAAGAATCGAAAAACTTAAGTATCAGATTGTTTGTCGGGTTTGTCTCGAGGTCGAGCGCCGCAATAAGGTTCTTGCGTATATGGCCGAATTTATAGTTGATGAAGTAGTCGTGCGAGTTTTTGAGAAACCTTACCACTTCGAGCGGCGAGACCACGCTTATGTATGATGAATCGATTATGCCCGTACGTATGTAGTTGAGCACCAGCAGCAGCGCTTTCACATCAATGTCATTACGGCGGCACACGTCGTTGAGAGTCTCGTTGCCGAGGCCGAGCGGGATTGAAAATCGGCTGAGCAGCGGGAGAATGGTGTAATCGTCATTGATGATATCGATTATCACGTCGTCATATCTGAGTTGGCGCGGTTGCATCATGTTCCTGTTTTATTAATTTGTGTTGTCGGAGAGTCCGGGATGTCGGGATCCGGTCAATTGAAATCCTCCTCGTCAAAGTCGAAGTCGTAGCGGCTGTCGGCATTGAAATCGCTGTCGTCGAAATCCCAGCCGTCGTTTACCTCCTCGGCGAAACGGGCCAGTTCACGTCCTTCGCGTTTGGTGGGACGTCCGAGGCCTTTGCGACGGTCGATGAATCCCGATATTTTCACTACGTCGAGAAGGTCGTACTGAGCTTGTGGAGTGATGTTCTCCATGTAGTCGGGCACGAGACG
>JAGAOW010000156.1 GCA_017889945.1 Muribaculaceae bacterium | reverse complement strand
TACAACCGCGGCTTCTATCTGAGCAACGGCGGCTACTACTTTGCAATCAGCGACAACGTCGACGCAGCCATTACCGGCGAAATATACACCAAAGGTTCGTGGGGACTTCAGGCACAGTCCAATTACGTCAAACGCTACAAATACTCAGGCAACTTCCACCTCAACTACCTGAAGACCATTACAGGCGAGAAAGGCGACCCCGACTATGCCACTCAGACCAACTTCCAGATTATATGGAGTCACACTCAGGACGCGAAGGCCAACCCCAACATGAACCTCTCGGCAAGCGTCAACTTCTCGACGAGCGGCTATTCGCGCAACGACCTCAACTCATACTATTCTTCGGCCTTTACCGAAAACACAAAGAGTTCGACCGTCAACCTGACTTACCGCATTCCCAACAGCAAATGGTCGTTCTCAACGACGATGAACGTTTCGCAGCGTACTCAGGACTCCACTCTCGCCGTCTCCTTCCCCAACCTGACGGTTACCATGTCGCAGACCTACCCCTTCAAGCGCAAGAAACGCGTAGGCGACGAAAAATGGTATGAGAAAATCAAACTGTCTTACTCAGGTCAGCTCCAGAACTCACTGACCGCCAAGCAAGACCAGTTCTTCAAAAAAAGCCTTATCAAGGACTGGCGCAACGCCATCAAACACGAAATTCCTATTTCGGCGACATTCAACCTCTTCAACTATTTCAACATTACCCCCTCAATCCGACTGACCGACCGCATGTACACACGCAAGGTCCGTCGCCACTGGGATGAAATCTGGGGCATCGAGGTCGCCGACACCAACTATAACTTCTACAACGTCTACGACTTCACGACCTCACTCTCGCTCGACACCAAACTCTTCGGTTTCTTCCAGCCGCTCGGCTTTCTCGGCAAGAAAATCAAAATGGTTCGCCATGTGCTGACGCCGTCGATTTCGTTCAACTACTCGCCCGACTTCGGTTCGCCATTCTTCGGCTACTACGGTCAGTACCAGTACACCGGCGCCAACGGCGAAGCGCTCGTCAAGCGCTACAGCTACTTCCCCAACGCGCTCTACGGCGTTCCCGGCGAAGGCAAGACCGGCTCGCTGAGCTACTCTCTCTCCAACAACCTCGAGATGAAAGTCAAGTCGGACAACGATTCGACCGGCGAGAAAAAAATATCTCTCATCGAAAACCTGTCGATTTCTCAAAGCTACAACTTCGCCGCCGACTCCCTGAAGTGGAGCGATATCAACACATCCATGTTGCTTCGCATTACCAAAGGCTTCAACCTCAACCTGTCGGCCACATGGGATGTCTACACCTATCAGCTTAATTCATACGGCAATCCCGTGCGTGTCGACAAGACTCGTCTGGCAGCCGGCAAAGGCATTGGCCGTCTACGCTCGACCGGCACATCATTTTCTTATACCTTCAACAACGACACCTTCAAACGCAAGAAAAACCGGAATAAGGACAACAGAGGCAACAACAGCGACGAAGACACCGGCGACGAGGAAGACGACACCTACTCAAACCGCCGCCGCAACAATGACGACGACAGTCAGAACTCAAGCGGCGAGTTTGACGCCGACGGCTACATGAAGTGGGAATGCCCCTGGAGTCTGTCGGTCAACTACTCCATCGGCTACTCTTACGGTGCTTTCAACAAGCAGAAAATGGAGTATGACAGCCGCATCACTCAGAACCTCAGTTTCTCAGGCAACATACAGCCGACCAAAAACTGGAACTTCTCCTTCTCCGCATCATATAATTTTGACACCCACAAGATTGCCTACATGAACTGCAACATCGGGCGCGACCTCCATTGCTTTACCATGAGCGCAAGTTTCGTTCCTGTAGGCCCGTACAAAAGCTATAATTTCCACATATCAGTCAAATCATCGCTGCTCAGCGACCTCAAATACGACAAACGTTCTTCCCGTTCAAACGGCATAACTTGGTATTAGCCCCCGTTCCCCAATATTTGTTAACGCTTCGTCATTTATCAGCCGTTCGATTGTTGTTTAATACAACAAAGGTCTTACCTTTGCAGCGTTTTAACAAAAAAGACAATTATTATGCCCAATATACTGACTGACCTCTCTGCTCGTCAAGCCGCTAAACACGGGTCTCGCAAGGCTGTCAGCTTCAAGGAGCCCGGTTCTGACCGTTGGACTCCGATTACCTGGTCAGAACTCGACCGTAATGTTTCTCTGCTTGCTTGCGCACTCGAGACTCTCGGCGTCATGCCGCAGACTATGGTCGGCATATTCTCCGCCAACCGCCCTGAGATAATCATCAGCGACTTCGCTTGCTTCCGCAACCGCGCCGTTCCCGTGTCGCTCTACGCCACAAGCAGCCCCGAACAAGTCCGTTTCATCATCAACGACTCAGGCGCTTCAATGATTATGGTCGGCGATCAGCGCCAGTACGACATCGTCCGTCAGGTCGCTGCCGACTGCCCCGCCCTGAAGACCATCGTGACTTTCGACGAAGCCATTGTCTTGGACCGGCACGACAACATGTCGCTTCGTTTCTCCTCAATGCTCGAACTTGGCAAGGCTGCGTCTCAGCAATGTCGCGAAGCTGTCGACCGCCGCGCATCTGAGGCGACACCCGACGACATCTTCACATTAATATATACATCCGGCACTACAGGCGAGCCCAAAGGAGCAATCCTGACCCACAGTTGCATCGATGCCGCCATCCGCATCCATCATATCCGCCTGACCACCCTCTCCGACAACGACACATCTCTCTCATTCCTTCCGCTGAGCCACATATTCGAAAAAGCCTGGACCTACTACTGTCTCCATCTCGGCATCCTCGTCTATATCAACTACAATCCGAAGGAAATACAGACTTCCATACGCGAAGTCCGGCCATCGTGCATGTGCAGTGTTCCGCGTTTTTGGGAAAAGGTTTACACGGCCGTTCAAGAAAAAATCGCCGTGATGAAAGGTCTGAAAAAAGCGATGGTCAACCGCGCGTTGAAAATAGGAGCAATCCGCAATCTGCAATATCATCGTCTTGGTCAGAAAGCCCCTTGGTGGATTGAGACTCAATACCGCTTCTTCGACAAACGTGTTTTCGAGCCCATGAAAAAAGTCATAGGCATCGAAAACGGCAACATATTCCCGACAGCCGGCGCACAGCTTTCGGCCAACATCGTCGAATTCTTCCACTCCTGCGGCGTCAACATCGTCATAGGCTATGGCCTCTCTGAGACTACCGCCACTGTCAGCTGTTTCCCGACTGTCGGCTTCGAAATCGGCACTGTCGGCACAGTCATGCCCGAACTCGATGTCCGCATCGGCAAAGAAAACGAAATCCTCGTCAAAGGCCCGACCGTTATGCAGGGCTACTACAACCGCCCCGAAGCGACTGCCGAAGCCTTTACCGACGACGGTTGGTTCAGAACCGGCGATGCCGGCTACTTCGACGGCGACGGTGCTCTCGTCCTGACCGAAAGGCTCAAAGACCTGTTCAAGACCAGCAACGGCAAATACATAGCCCCTCAGGCTCTCGAAAGCCGACTCGGCGAAGACAAATACATCGAGCAGGTCGCTGTCATCGGCGATCAGCGCAAATATGTGACCGCAATCATCATTCCAGCATTCGAGGCCCTAAAGGAATATGCCCGCAAGAAAAAGATTGCGTTCAAAAACATCGACGAACTGATTCAGAACAGCGAAATCAAACACATGCTCGCCGAACGCATCGAACGCCTCCAGAAAGGTTTTGCCAATTTCGAGAAAATCAAACGCTTTACCCTTCTGCCCAAGGAGTTCACAATCGAGTCAGGCGAGCTGACCAACACCCTCAAGATTCGTCGTCCGATTATCAACAATCTCTATGCCAACGAGATTGAGGCCATGTACCGTCAACCCCGCAAGCACTCGCATAATTGATTATTTGTAGTCGTCCTTGCGGCGAGGATTCATCGGAAACCACCCCTTTCGAACACGCTCACGCTGTTCGAAAATTTCCTTTATCGTCCAGAACGACGAAAAGGCGACCACGCCCGACAGTGTCGACAGAAACACATCTTCTATCGCATACGCTGCCACACACATCGCTATGCCTGCGAGCAGAAACCACCACCAGCATTTCGTTCCGAAATAATATTCACACTTGATACAAATCGGATGAAACAATCCGATTACCAAAAACGTGCACAGCCCGATTGCGAGTCCGAGCATATGCCATTCCTCTAATATTTCTGCAAATCCGTTCATACGCCCAAAGTTACTACATTTTTCCCGATAACAATACTAAATCGGCGGCATATCACGTTTTAATCATAACTATAGTATGCGACATCAGCCCAAAATACTCCTGCTCGGCGACTACAGCAACTGTCAGCGCACCTTGGCTACCGGTCTGAGGCGGCTCGGCTGCGACGTCACGCTTGTCTCCAACGGGTCTTTTTGGATGAACTGCGACCGCGACATCGACATCTCGCGTCGCCCCGGCAAACTGGGAGGACTACACCTTTATTATAAGATGATGCACTCTCTCCGCGACGTTCTTAGCGGCTACGACATCGTTTCTATCAACGAACCCAACTTCGTCAGTCTGCGGCCGCAGTTGCTCCGGCGGATTTTCGACCGCATCAAAAACGACAACGGCGCTGTTTTCCTCAACGCAATGAGCACCGACCTCTACTTCCTCGACATGCTCGAAGACAAAAACAGTCCGCTGCGCTACAGCGAATGGTTTGTCGACGGACAGCCGTCAAGAATGTATATGGCCGCACCCGAATCTTGGCGCGCGTGGCACAACAAGGCGCTCGTCAATTACCATCGCTACGCCTTTTCCCGGCTCGACGGTGCGGTTGCAGCGCTCTACGAATACTATCTCGGCCTGACCTACGGCCTACCTGCCGACAAAATTGCCTACGCCGGCATTCCCATCGACACCGAAGCCCTGCAACCCGTGGCGCTCCCCGACAACATCGAATGCGTAAGGCTTTTTCTCGGTCGCGACAAAACGCGCAAGCTCCAGAAGGGGTCCGACTATCTCGAGGAGGCGGCACGACGTGTCATCGCCCGACATCCCGGCAAAGCCGAACTGATTATTGTCGAGAACCGTCCATTCGACGAGTTTGTCACTCTGCTAAAAAGCGCCCATGTCGTTCTCGACCAGATCTACAGCTACACCCCGGCTACGACTGCCCTGATGGCCATGTCCTACGGACTTAACGTCGTCAGCGGTGCCGAACCCGAATTCTACGACTTCATCGGCGAGCACGACAATCGCCCGATTATCAATGCTCCGCTCGACCTCGACAGCCTTACTGACACCATTGAGCAGATTGTCCTCCATCCCGAGCTGATTTCCGCGCGAGGCCGTCAGAGCCGCAATTTTGTAGAGAAGCACAACGCCTGTGAAATCGTCGCCCGGCGTTGCCTCGACTTCTGGACTTCCCGCATTAACAAAAACGCTGCCTCATGCTGACCGTCGACTTCACATTGATTACCCACCGCCCCGAAGGCATTCGGCGGATAGCTGCGATGACACTCCCGCAAATCGAAGGCGTGCGATATATCATCTCCTGGCAGGCCCACGAAGACTACCCCGTCCCGACATCACTCTTGCGCAACGACATCGAAGTCTGGCGGCTCGATGCTCCGGGCATATCCGCCAACCGAAACAATGCCATCAGTCATTGCAGTGCCGACATCATCATCATTAGCGACGACGATGTGATTCTCTACGAAGACGGCATAAAGGCCGTCAGAAAAATCTATGAAGACAATCCCGCCCTTGACTTGGCGACCTTTGTATCGCTCCATGGCGACATGTCTAAATTTCCACAGGCCGAGACACCTCTGACACTTCCCCTTCCCAAAGGCTATAGTGTAGCAAGCGTTGAAATGTCGTTCCGCAACCGTGGGAAAGCGGCTCAGCTCCGTTTCTGTCCCGAATTCGGATTAGGCTCGGGGCGATATACTTGTGGGGAGGACGAACTGTTCTTGCTCTCCGCCATAAAACGCGACCTCGACTGCCGTTTCTTCCCCATAACCGTTTGCGCCCACCCTCATCCCTCGACCGGCATGAAACGGCTGACAACCTCCCAGATGAAAGCTCAGGGCGCGGTCATAGCGCTGACCTATGGAGCATCGGCCATTCTAAGAATCCCCCTGAAAGCATGGCGTCTGTCTCGCAACTCTCAGGCCTCCTTCTTCAAAGCGCTCATTTATAACACTGTCGGAGCTTTGCAATCGCGCTCCATCCGTCGCCGCAACAGCCGCTATCTGTGGTAAAAGGCGGCAATTATATTTTATTAACAGTCAAAAGAGACACTTATCTTAAAAAGTGCCTACCTTTGTAACTGAAAATTATTGTCAGCAATTGAATGGGGACTCGCCCGTAAGTGGCCGAGTTTCTTTATTTTTTTATTATTTTAAAAATCGAAAATCAACCTCTAAAAAACACTTTTATGGCTATTACTTACATGACCAAAGAAGGTTATAAAAAGAAAATGGAAGAAATCGCTTATCTGGAATCAGTAAAGCGTCCCGAAATATCACGCGCTATCGCCGAAGCCCGCGACAAAGGCGACCTCTCGGAAAACGCCGAATACGATGCCGCTAAAGAAGCTCAGGGCATGCTCGAGATGAAAATATCTCAGCTCAAAGACCTCGTAGCTCAGGCCCGCATCATCGACGAAAGCAAGCTCAACACCGACGAAGTGCAGATTCTCAACAAAGTCAAAATCAAAAACGTCGCCAACGGCATGGTTATGGAATACACCATCGTGGCCGACTCTGAAGCCGACCTCAAGGCCAAGAAAATCGCTTCATCGACTCCTATCGCTCAAGGCCTTCTCGGCCACAAAATCGGCGAAATCGTCGAGATTAAAGTGCCGTCGGGCCTCATGAAATTCGAAATCGTCGAAATCTCATTCTAATTTTTGACCTACCTATGGCAACCATTTTTTCTAAAATCGCAGCCGGCGAAATCCCGTCTTACAAGATTGCCGACGACGACCGCTACTTTGCCTTCCTCGACATAAACCCTGTTGCAGAAGGTCACACACTCGTCATACCCAAAAACGAGACCGACTACATCTTCGACCTCGACGACGAAGAATATGCCGGGCTGCAGCTCTTCGCCAAGCGAGTTGCCGCCGCTATCAAAAAAGCCATGCCTTGCCGACGCGTAGGTGTTGCTGTGATGGGACTCGAAGTGCCTCACGCTCACATCCACCTGATTCCTATCAACCGCGAAAGCGACATGAATTTCTTCAAAGACAAACTCTCGCCGACGCCCGAACGCATGAAGCAAATCGCCGAGGCCATTGCCAAAGAATTCTAACATCCGCCTCATTATGAAACTCAAATCAATCTTAGCCGCATCTGTCGCTTCGGCGACACTCATGCTCGCCTCTTGCGACAGCCCCAAAGGATGGACTGTCGAAGGAACTGTCGCCGGAGGAGAAGGTCTGAAAATTGCACTTCAGGGATTCAACAACAGCAACTGGTACACAATCGACTCAATCGCTGTCGGCAACAACGGCAAATTCAAATACACCTCCGCCACTCCGGCGGCCTACCCCGAAGTGCTGCGCCTAAGCCTCGGTTCTTCAAGCATATACTTCCCCGTTGATTCCGTCAGCGAAATAACTGTCAGCGCCGACGCATCGTCATTCGGTCGCGGCTACAGACTCTCAGGCACTGAGTCCGCACAGCGATTCGTCGAAATCGACTCGCTCATTTCTTCGGTCATTGCTGCCAAAGGCGAAAACGCTGCCGCAACCGACTCCCTGCTCAAACGTCAGCTGACTCAGATCGTACTGACTGACAAGCAACAGATTGCCTCCTACTACATCATCAACAAACGCGTCGCAGGCAAACCCCTCTTCGACCCCGCCAACCGGCGCGACCTGGCCATAATAGGTGCCGTCGCCCAGAACTTCGCCTCAAACCGTCCCGACGACCCTCGCACACTGTCGCTGCGCAACCTTTTCCTTTCAGCCAAGATTGCAGCCAATCCCGACCTCGTTCAGCAGGACAGCACCGCGGTTGAGATTCCCGAATCCGGACTTGCAGGCGACATCAAATCCTACGACAACCGAGGTGTCAGCCACAGCCTCTACGACACAGCCGCCAAAGGCAACGTCGTCCTGCTGAGCTTCACGCGCTATGACCTCGAGACATCACCCGCCTACAACGTCGTCCTTGCCGACCTCTATAAAAAATACCGCGACCGCGGCTTTGAAATTTTCCAGGTAGCATTCGACGAAGACGAAGCCGAGTGGAAACAGTCAGCCGTCAACCTCCCGTGGATTACAGTCTGGAACTCCCCCGAAGACGGCTCGGCATCACTGATCAACTACAACGTCAACGTTCTGCCCCTGACCTACATCATCGACCGCAAAGGCGACCTCCGCTCACGCATCACCGACCCCACCACCCTCGACCACGAACTCGCAAAATACCTCTGATATCCGTAGTCCACAAAACAGTCGGCTCACAAACCCATATGCCGACATCATAATAACTCCCACACAAAGCGGGCGCGCCAATCCTCCGGCCACCCGCTTTTCCATTTTCCACCCAACCCTCCGCCGACTTTTGTCTCATATTTGTGCCGTTTGGTGCGGTTTGCAAGGGAGTGGCCAATTTTTAGCATTGTTTTGCTTGACATCGCCTTTCAAATGTATTAATTTTGCACGAAATTATGGCACGAAGACGCTCAAACCGCATATCGACTTTTGGATCACAATTGACTTCTATTGTCAGTGTTTCATTGGTACTCTTGATTTTAGGGGTTCTTGGCCTCGTAGCAATCGCCGGCCGCTCAGGCGCAGATATGCTCAAAAGCAATCTCGGTTTCATTGTCAAAGTGGAGCGTGGAGCTCCGGAAAGCGAACTTAATCGATTAAAACAAGTTTTCGCGAGTGCGCCATTTGTCGCGTCATACGTTTACTCATCAGCCGACGAAATCCTTGCATCAGAGTCGCAATATCTCGGCGAGGATATCACATCGCTCATTGATGTCAATCCTTATGGAGCGGAGTTCGACGTTAAAGTCAAATCTGAATATGCATCTGTCGACAGTATCGAGTCTGTAAGCGCAATGGTCGCAGCCGACAAAGCTGTTGAAGAAGTGCTGACCGAGACCTCGATGATTGCAGCAGTCAATTCCACTCTCGGACGACTGACATGGATTCTCCTTGCTGTCGCAACAGCACTCCTTGTAATATCCATTGTGCTAATTAACAACACGGTTCATCTCGCCGTATATTCGCGGCGCTTTGTCATCCAAACAATGAAACTTGTCTGCGCAACTGCGTCATTTATCCTCAGGCCCTTTATTGTTGCCGGCGCTGTCAACGGACTGGTTTCAGCGGCCATCGCGTCGATGATTCTTGTCGTAATGGTTGTATATGCATCCAATGTCGATCCTCTATTGGCTTCGGCATTTACTTTACGACTCTGTGCGTTGGTCGTCGCGGCAATTTTCGTTGTCGGCGTTCTAATATGCACTCTGGCGTCAATGTTTGCAACTAACCATTATCTGCGGGCCGACTACGACGATATGTTTATGAAATAAGTTTGCACATACTAATGTTATTTTTAAGATTTACAGAAAATGAATAATCAGAAAGATTCCAAAATATTGAAAGAAAATCGTGAGACTATGCCGCTCACGAAGAAAAATTTTATAGCAATGGCTGTGTCTGTCGGCCTTATTATTGTCGGATTCCTGCTTATGCTCGGCGGTAGTTCGACTGTCGAGGAATTTAATCCCGACATTTTCAGCACACGTCGCATTGTTGTCGGCCCGTTCCTTGCGTTCATCGGCTTTGTTGCCATGGCCGTTGCCATCGTATGGCGTCCTTCTGCTAAAAAATAACTAATTATCACACATATTTAATTTAATCACTATCTGATGGATTGGATTAACGCCCTCATTATGGGCATCGTACAAGGCCTTGCTGAATATCTTCCTATCAGCTCGTCGGGCCATCTCGAGATTTGCCGCGACCTTCTCAATCTTGACCTTACCGGAGCTGAAAGCCTTGAGTTTGATGTCATGCTTCATGTCGCTACAGTTCTAAGCACCATAGTCGTCCTTTGGCGTGAGTTTGTGCCGCTGTGTACTTCGTTTTTCACATTTAAGGGCGATAGAAATTTCTACTATGTAATCAAAATTTTGGTTTCTTGCATTCCTGTGGCTGTTGTCGGTCTGTTTTTCAAAGAGACAATCGAAGGTTTCTTCGGCGGCGGACTCGGAGTCGTCGGCATTTGCCTTTGCGTGACAGCTTTATTGCTGACGTTCTCTTACTTCTTCCGCACACGCAATGTAGAGCGCCACACCAACATCAACTCTTACCGCGGACGTGAGATTACCATGCTCGATGCCTTTATCATCGGCTGTGCCCAGGCTGTTGCAGTCCTTCCGGGTCTTTCGCGCTCCGGCACCACAATCGCTACCGGCATACTCCTTGGCGATCGCCGCGAACAGGTTGCTCAGTTTTCCTTCCTGATGGTCATTATTCCTATTCTCGGAGAGGCTCTCCTTGGCGTGAAAGACATGATGAGCGGAGAGGCCGCTATGGGAAACTCTATCGACTGGCTGCCGCTGATTGTCGGATTCCTTGCTTCGTTTGTCGTAGGTTGCATCGCTTGTAAATGGATGCTCGAGATAGTCAAGAAAGGTAAACTCGTCTGGTTTGCCGTCTACTGTCTGATTGTCGGCGTAATCTGCATCGTCACAGGTTTCTGATGAATTTCGTCGAAGGAGAAATATTATATATCGACAAGCCGCTCGGATGGACGTCGTTTGATGCGGTCAAGCGCATACGCGGCGCTCTGATGAGACGGATGGGCCTGCATAAATTCAAGGTCGGTCATGCCGGGACTCTCGACCCTCTGGCTACGGGAGTGATGATAGTCTGCACCGGCCGCGCCACAAAGCAAATCGAAAGCCTGCAGGCCGGAGTCAAAGAGTATGTCGCTGTCATGGCACTCGGAGCTACCACACCTTCATTCGATCTCGAAACAAAGGTTGACGCCACATATCCGACAGACCACATTACCCGTGAACTCGTCGAGCAGACCTTGACAAAATTCGTCGGACGTATCGAGCAAGTTCCGCCTGCTTATTCAGCCTGTAAAATCGAAGGACAGAGAGCCTACTCCATGGTCCGTTCAGGCCTTGAAGTGGAACTGAAACCTAAAGTGCTTGTTATCGATAAGATAGAACTGCTCGATTTCAAGCCTGAAGAAATTACCGTCAGGGTCGTTTGCAGCAAAGGCACATATATCAGGGCCTTGGCACGCGATATCGGACGCAGTCTCGGTTCGGGAGCACACCTTGTCGCTTTGCGCCGCACTCGCGTAGGCGACGTTTCAATCGACGATTGTCTCACAGTAAGTCAGGCTGCCGAACTTATCGCCAAAACCGACATCGAAATGCCTGAAAACAATTAAGTTGTATATTATTTAGATTTGAAATTTTTAAATATAGAAGATGAAGCTTTCACAGTTTAAATTCCGTCTACCCGAAGAACTTATCGCTCAGCATCCGATCGAACATCGCGATGAAGCCCGCTTGATGGTCGTCAACCGTCGCACCGGCGAAATCGAACACAAGATTTTCAAGGATTTGATTTCATATTACGGCGAAGGCGATATCATGGTTTTCAACGACACTATGGTTTTCCCTGCTCTGCTATATGGCAACAAAGAAAAGACCGGCGCCCGCATCGAGGTTTTTCTGCTGCGCGAACTCAACGAAGACAATAAGCTGTGGGACGTGCTTGTTGAACCCGCCCGCAAAATCCGTATCGGCAACAAGCTCTATTTCGGCGACGACGAGTCGATGGTTGCAGAAGTGATCGACAACACGACTTCTCGCGGTCGTACACTGCGCTTCCTCTATGACGGCCCTCACGAAGAATTCAAAAAGGCTCTTTACTCCCTCGGTCACACTCCGCTTCCCGAGTATATCAAACGCGAGTCGACAGCTGAAGACGCAGAGGCATATCAGTGTATTTTCGCAGACAAGGAAGGCGCGGTTGTCGCTCCGGCTGCCGGTATGCACTTCTCTCGCGAACTTCTGAAGCGTCTGGAAGTCAAGGGCGTCGAGCAAGCTTATATCACGGTTCACAGCGGCCTCGGCAACTTCCGCGAAATTGACGTTGAGGACCTGACCAAGCATCGCATGGACTCCGAACAGATGATTGCATCGCAGAAGTTGGTCGACACTGTCAATTTCGCCAAGGATAACGGAAAGCAGGTCTGCGCCGTAGGCACATCTGTGCTGCGCGGCATCGCAACAGCTGTCAGCATGGGCGGACACATGAAGACCTACGACGGTTGGACCAACAAGTTCATCTTCCCGCCTTATGAATTTACAGTCGCCACTTCGCTCGTGAGCAACTTCCATATGCCCTATTCGACAATGCTCATGATGGTCTCAGCCTTCGGTGGCTACGACCTCATCCGTCATGCATATGAAATTGCTGTAAAAGAGGAATATAAATTCGGTGCTTACGGCGATGCAATGCTCGTAATCTGAGCGAGCGCTTAATCCTCTTGCCGTGACCGCTCGCGCAGTATGCGCGAAATCAGATTCGGCTCGAAGCCGCGCGATGCGGCAAATCTGAACAGGCGAGTGCGACCTTCATAGGTCTCCGCATCAGGCATTGATGCCGATTTTAACCTTATTATAGTTTGGAGGCTTTCGATGTATTCATCTTCATCGACGGCCTCCAATGCTTTTGCCGCTATCGCGCTGTCGAGACGCTTCATCATCAAGGCGGCTTTGATTTTCCGGCGACCCCAGCGGGCGAAGCGCAGTTTGTCTCGCACAAAAGCGTGACAGAATCTTTCATCATCGATAAAGCGTCTGTCGACAAGCGACTTGACTATCGTCTCTGCATCGCTGCGGGCTATTCCCCATGTCTGTAACTTTTTGTATGCGTCGCCGGTGCATTGCTCGCTGCGGGCGCAAAGCTCTTCGAGTCTGACTTTCGCCTTTTCAGGCGACATCGGTTTCTTTGGCTTTATCATTGTTTTGTTGCGATTGCGTATCTGTAACGTCCGATGTAGTCGCGTATTATGTCGACGTCGTCGTATCCGTCGCTGACAAGAAGCGATTTCAACTGCTTGGCAAACAAAGGATTGATTTCAAAATACAGTCGGCCGCCCGGGTTCAGCGCCTTAAGCCCATAGCTCGCTATGGCCCGGTAGAAAAGCAACGGGTCGCTGTCTGGCACAAACAGTGCGCCGGCCGGTTCGTAGTCCTTGACGCGGCTCTCCATCTGAGCGGCTTCCGATTGCGCGATATAGGGAGGATTGCTGACTATTATGTCGTAAGCTGCGTTCGCATCCTCGTCATTAAGCGAAAGAATATCTTTCTGTGAAAATTTAATATTAACCTTTAGCCCTTTGGCATTTGTGACCGCGACCGCCAAAGCGTCAGCGCTGATGTCGATGGCCTCGACATCGGCAAAAGGCAGAACGCGAGCGAGCGCAATGGCTATACAGCCGCTGCCCGTTCCGCAGTCGAGTATGTGAAGGTCGCTTCGACCACTGTAGTCTGAAACAATGCGGTCTACAAGGCCCTCGGTCTCCGGGCGCGGTATAAGCACAGCCGGAGTGACCCGGAAGTCAAGCCCGCAGAAACGCGCCATGCCTATAGCATACTGCACAGGCTCGCCGGCTGCAATCTTTTCGCATATGCCGTGTATGCGGCTTACGGTAAAGTCCTCCACCGTGCGATGCCCGTATAGAATTATATCCGACGGTGACATGCCACGCACATCCTCGAATATTATCCTCGCGGCAGAATTGGCCTCGCCGCGGCCGAGCACCTTGGCCAGAGTTCCGACCGTTTCGCGATAAAGCTGCTCTATGGAGATTTGAGCCACGGTTACTGCTTGCTGTCTTCAGGCTCGGCGTCGTCGACGTCGGCATCTTCGTCCCACTCATAACCGTCTTCGCCCCATTCATCAGGCGATATCGACTGCAGGTCTTCGTCCTCGCTCTCATCCTCAAGCGGTTCATACTCGAAGATAAATTCATCCTCTTCGCGCACGCGATGACGCACGTCGAGCGGACGGTGGACGATTTCATCGGTCGCGGTGCGGTTGCTGTCGTCGGTAATCGCACGCCAAAGCACATCCTTCAGCTCCTGAATGCCTTGCCCGGTAACTGATGATATGAACACATGCGGTATGTCGTCAGGCAGCGTCGTGGCTATTTCTTCAATAAGCTCATCGTCGAGCATGTCGCTTTTCGATATGGCGAGCACGCGGTGTTTGTCGATGAGCTGAGGGTTAAACTGTTCAAGCTCGTTGAGCAGGATTGCATATTCGCCCGCGATGTCGTCAGCATCAGCCGGCACCATAAACAGCAGCACCGCATTGCGCTCGATGTGGCGCAGGAATCTCAATCCGAGACCTTTGCCCTCGCTTGCGCCCTCGATTATGCCCGGAATGTCGGCCATGACAAACGAGCGGTTGTCGCGGTAGCTGACGATGCCGAGCTGAGGTTCCATTGTCGTGAACGGGTAATCTGCGATTTTAGGACGCGCCGACGAAAGTGCCGACAGAAATGTCGACT
>JAGAOW010000155.1 GCA_017889945.1 Muribaculaceae bacterium | reverse complement strand
TGCTCTTGCGTGCCACTTCGATGTTAGGGCGCTCGACCTCGGTGACTTTTTTCTCGCCATCGCCGATCGCAAGTTCGACCTGACGGATTTCGTCGACCATCTGCCGCAGTTCGTCTGGCTCAAGCGATGCCGTCTGGTCAGGACCGGGCAGCGAGCGGTCGAGAGTGAAATGTTTTTCGATTACCGATGCACCGAGAGCGACAGCCGCCACCGGAACAGCTATGCCCTGCGTATGGTCGCTGTATCCGACCGATGCGCAGCCGAGCGTGGCAAGCGCATCCATCGCCCGGAGATTGACCGCGCCAAATGGCGTCGGATATTGGGTTGTGCAGTGCAGCAGGATGATGTTTTCGCGTCCTGTTCCGTTGCTCTCGAGAATTCTGACGGCGTTCTCCACCTCATCGAGAGTCGACATGCCGGTCGAAAGTATGACGCGCCCGCCGTAAGAAGCGATTTTGCGCAGATAAGGCAGATTGGTTATTTCGCCTGAAGGAATCTTCCAATAATCCATGCCGAGTTCAGCCAGACAATCAATCGACACAAGGTCGAAAGGTGTGCTCATAAAGCCGATGCCGACCTCATCGCAGTATGCTTTCAGGCCCGCATAATCAGACAAGGGCAAATGAATTTTGCGGCACATTTCAAGCTGACTTTCATCAGCCCCGGTCGTAACCTTTTGATATTCAGCCTTGGGGGCATATGTCGAAATAACAAGTTCGGGGATAGCCGTCTGAAACTTCACATAGTCGACCCCGGCCTGTTTTGCCGCGACAACCATCTGCCGGGCAAGCTCTATATCGCCATTATGATTTACGCCGGCCTCGGCTATGACTGTCACATGGCGTCTGCTTTCGTCATTCATAGTTCACAATACTTTCCGTTAACAAACACGACTTCCTGCATATAACGGCAAATTCTCACTCCCGGAGCGGCCTGACGGCGGTCGAGTTCGAGGCCGAGAGCCTCGCGGATTATCAGTTCGGGCAAATCTGCTCCTGCTATTACCGAGCACACCGCACCTCCGCCGAGACGGGGATTGACTTCCATGACAAGCAGGCGTCCGGCCACATCCAGATCTTCGATAAGCTGAACGGTCACTGCGCCGCGCAATCCGACCGATTGCAATACCTTTACCGTCAGGTCTACAGCCGCCGGCGAATCAACAGTTACGGTGTCCGACACTTCGCCGCCCACCGTGACATTGCGCCGGCGCGGCGACACGGCAAGCACCCTGCCGTCGGCAACGCCGACATAACAGTCGACCGTAAGCTCACGGCGATTGTCGATACGCTCCTGTATCAGATAATCATCTCCGTGGAGCATCACGTCACTCAACGTCTCGATTGAGCTTATTTCAATTATTCCTTTCGACGCCGAGCCGTGACGCGGTTTGGCTATCAGTCTCATACAAGGATCGCCCTGATGATAAGTAGCCGGAACGGCAATGCCCTTGCGTTCAAACAATTCTGCCGCCTTAACCTTATCAAACATCTGCTCGGCGACTTCGCTTGAGCCTGCCGGAACAAACACTTTGCCGGGATGCGCTGCCGCATAATCGGCAGCCAATCCGACAGCTCCGTCGACAAAGGGCACTATTATATCTATCGAATACCTGTCGACCGTCGAGTCAAGATGCTCGAGCACATCAGCGTCGGCCCAGCGCCGGCCTGGAACAACCGTCGCCTCACACGCCACAGGCACACACTCGTCAGTCTCATAGCTGAATATCTCGGCCTCGTAGCCGAGACGCCGCGCCGCAGATTTGAACATCCGCGCCATCGACACACGCTTGGCTCCTCCGAGAAACAAAATGCGGATACCCTTCATCGTGTCAGCGGTTATAAATATCAGTCTTGTATTTTGCCAGATTCGTCGGGTCGCAGAACCATTCAATCGTCCTGCGCAGGCCCTCTTCTATCGAAACTTCGGGTCGCCACGGCGTCAGCGACGTAATCAGGCTGTTGTCGCCGCACAGTCGGCGCACCTCGCTTTTCGAGGGTCTGATGCGCTGCTGATCGACTACATATTCGACATCGGCATCCATCAGCCGGGCAATCAGCCGGAGCGTATCGGCCATCGAAATCTCCGTGCCGGTCGCGATGTTGATATTCCGACCTTCGATGCCCTCGGCCTCGGCCAAGGCGATGAATCCGCGACATGTGTCATCGACATAGTTAAAATCACGAGTAGGGCTAAGGTCTCCGACCTTGATACGGCGCTCGCCTGCTGCGATTTGTCCTATTATCGTGGGGATGATAGCACGGGCGCTCTGACGCGGACCATAGGTGTTGAACGGACGAGCTATGACGACAGGCAGTCCGAAAGCGTTGTAAAAGCTCTCGGCTATGGCATCGGCGCCGATTTTCGTCGCCGAGTACGGCGACTGCGGCTGACGGGGATGCGTCTCGGCGATAGGCACTTGCAACGCCGTGCCGTAGACTTCCGATGTCGAAGTCACGACTATTCTGTCGACCGATGCCGCCCTCGCCGCCTGACACATATTCAACGAGCCCTTAATATTGGTGTCGACATAGCTGTCAGGCGCAACATAACTGTATGGTATGGCAATCAGAGCCGCCAGATGGAACACAGTTCCGCAGCCTTCGCACAGCAGCCGGCAGAAATCGGAGTCGCGGACATCGCCGCAGAGCACTTCAAGCCGCTCGGACTTAATGCCCTCAAGCCAGCCCCAGTTATTAAACGAATTATATTGGGCCAACGCCCTTACCTTGTAGCCTTTTGCCAAAAGATGCTCCGTGAGATGCGAGCCGATAAAACCGTCGGCACCGGTCACGAGCACTGTTTTGTTGCTATCTATCATAGTTGAATTAATTACCAGATTTTGCGCAATGAATATACAATTCTTCTATCCTTGTCGTCCTGCATCGACAAAACCATACGCTTGCTCTGCCGCTCGACGAAATTCAGCACAATGATTTGGTTCGAAGGAAAATAGAGCCATTCAGGCGCCTGGTATATATCTGTGCCGGGCGCATAGTCTTCATCGCCGTGCGTATAATCGAGCAATAGCCTGTCGCCGTCGTCGACCCATGTTCCCCATCTTCCCCACTTTTGATAATGACTGTCGACCCTCGAGATTTCAAGGATATTGTTCTGAAACTCCCAGTATGTCGACTCGGTGTCGAAGCCCTCGGCTTCTTGGCCGTCAATGGTCATCGAATATAGAAGCCATGAACCGAAAAAATCGCCGATATCGCCATTGTTCATGCGGCATCCGCAGAAGGCGACAGCTACAAGCATTATCGATATGATTTTTTTCATAAACTTCACTTTATCAAGTCAAACGAACCTGTGTATGCGACCGAGAGCATCGCTCCGAAGTTATCGCCGCGCAATTCGCCGCGGTCGATAGCCACTTTGCAGCTGACCGACAGCCCCTTGCAAAGCCTGTCGGCCTGCCAGTCGATGCCGGCCATGGCCGAAATGTCAGATTTGGCATACGGCAGCGGTATGCGGCCGTTGGCATATCCTTTCTGCCAGCCGGCCATAAGCTTATAGGCCAGTTCGGGAGATATGTTGCCGAGTGCGCCGAAATGCGCGCCGCGCATACGGTTATAGAGATATTCGGGATAGCCGTCGAGATTATAGACTGGCGCAAGCACCATCGGCGAACCGATCGACATGCCGTAGTTTGTATACGGCCCGAACGAATCATTATTATAATAGTTGTCGCCGCCGGTCGACTCTGTGCCTATTGTAGGTTTTTTGTGGTCGCCCGGGGCCCAGTGGAGAGGTCCGCTCTGATTGCGGAAATCAAGATATTCGACCACGACACTGCCGAGCCACTGCTGTCCGGGCATTGTAAATTGTATGCCGTAAAGGCCGTCCATGCCGTTGCGGCAGCATATACCCGAACCGTCCTCGAAGAATTTCTCCCAGTAGACTGCTATCTCGCTTTCGTTTTGCAAACGATAGCGTGCGCGCAACGACCATGCGCCAAGCGAATTTCCCTCATAGTAACCGTTGCCGTTGCCCTGCAGGGGGAAAAACATCTTAAACAAATCCTTGAACCTGAAACCAATATTAGCCTCATGGTGCAGTTTTCCGTACTCATAATATTTACTGTTCCCGCCAAACATTCCTGCCGTCTGCATACCGAAAATGACCGAAAAACGTTCACTCGGTTTGGTGCGGAAATAGCAATATTTATATGTGTAATACAGATCCGTCGCCAGCAAGCCGTAGTAGCGGCTGAACTGTTTCCGTCGGAAACCGTTGTCCATAAGTTTGCCGTACATTATCCTCCCGTCGATCTGAAGCCAGCCGTTGGTAAACGGTATATCGCGGAAATCGACAAAACCTATGGTTATGCCCGGTATCGCTCTCGCATTGTTGCTTCTGACCAAGTCGCCCGACGACAGCCGTCCGTCGACGATTTTCGACTGATGGTCCTTCATGCCTATCTGGGCATACAGGCTACGGTAACGCGCTTCGGCATAAAGAGTGCGCAGCGTGACAGCTGCCGGTCTCATCCACTCCGAACCCCATGTGCCGTCGTCATATCGTTCATAGCGCACTTCGTGGTTATATCCGCTCATAAGCTCTGCACCCGCTCCCCAGCTGAAGCGCTTGCACGAGCAGTAATCCATTTCTTTCTCTATCGTGAATACAGCCGACGCCGTGTTTTTCATCGTTGTGCGGTCGGCATTCCACGAGCCTATCATATATGGAGCAAGATTGCCGGTCGACGCATTGACTATGGCTTCCGCCGAGTATTTGACCTCTTCGATATCTGCGGCACGGACGCCAATCGACAATGCCGTCATTATCAGCGTCGCAAATGCTATTATTCTTTTATATTTATATGCCGCCATACATCAGTATTAATTTGAATTTGTAAATTTAGTAACTTTGCACAACAATCACAAAAAAAATGTCGTTTACCGTCAACACATCCATTCCGACAGGCCGTTTCGCTCCGTCGCCAAGCGGCCGGATGCATCTCGGCAACATTTTCACGGCCCTGATATCATGGCTGTCGGTTCGTAAAGCCGGCGGCAGATGGATTCTACGCATCGAAGACCTTGACCCTCAGCGTTCTAAACTCGAATTCGCGCGACAGATTGAAGACGACCTGCACTGGCTCGGACTCGACTGGGACGAGGGTGGCATCGATGGTCTCGGCGACCGCGGCCCATACTGCCAGAGCCTGCGCAACGACATCTATCAGCACTTTTTCGACAAATTGCGTTCTGCCGGCCTGACTTATAAGTGTCATTGCACTCGCGCCGACATAATGGCCACCCAAGCACCTCACGAAAGCGACGGGCGCATTGTCTACAGCGGCCGATGCCGCCCTGCGGCCGCCCCGCCCTTTCCGCAGTGCGCGTCTGAACAGACAGGAGCGACGCGACTTTTCGTCCCCGACCGCGACATCGACTTTGTCGACCGAGTCTATGGCCCGCAAAGCGTCAACCTGACCACCCACTGCGGCGACTTCGTCCTCCAACGCGCCGACCGCGCGTGGGCCTATCAGCTCGCAGTCGTTGTCGACGATGCCCTTATGGGCGTCAGCGAGGTTATCCGAGGCAACGACCTTTTGCTGTCCTCGGCCCAGCAGATATATATTTACGAACTTATCGGCCACACTCCCCCGGCCTACGCCCACCTCCCGCTCGTCTGCAATGCGGCAGGGCAGCGCCTTTCAAAGCGCGACAGCTCTATGAGCATGGCCCACCTGCGGCTCACTCTCAGCCCGCGCGAAATCATAGGCCGGATAGCACACATGGCCCATATTATTGATAAATATGAGCCATGCAGTCCTTCCGATTTGATTGACAGTTTCGACTGGTCGAAAATCCCTCAGTCAAAAACTATTGTAATACATTAAAACATTTTTTCGGGATAGAGTCCTTCGCGGTGCAACTCGGCGAATTTCTCTACCACACCCGGACGGTCGCCGGCATATGTGACGCCGAACCAGCGCGACACCGTGTCGAGCACCTTCACTGTCGCGTCGCCGTTCTTGATCAGTCCGTCCATACAGTCGGGTATCGTCATCTCGGCCTTGGGATTGGAGATATTGGCCTTGAGATAATCGGCAAACTCACGTTTCGACAATTCGAAATAGTCGGGCGTAAGACCCCATAGGTTCATCGACACGGGCGTCTGCGGCTCAAGATGGCACTTGACTCCGTTTTCGTCAGTGAACACTATCGACCCGTCGGCGTCATATGCTATATCCTTGCGCTCGGCGATTGAAGTCAGCATGCCGTCGGAATCTGTTTCACACACGCCGCGCGCCACCGACCCGTTGGGGCTCATCGTGTTGCCGACCCTGAAGCCGACAAGACAATACTTGCCCGGCTTTGCATCGGCAAGTTCGCGGGCGACAACATCAAATGCGTCACGTCCGTAGAAGTCGTCGGCGTTGATTACGGCAAACGGTTCGTTGATTGCTCCGGCTGCCATCATCACTGCGTGGTTCGTACCCCAGGGCTTGCTTCTGCCTTCAGGACATACGAAGCCTTCGGGCAGGTCGTCGATTGCCTGGAACACGACATCGACAGGAATATGACCCTCATACTTCGACAGAATCTTTTCGCGGAACTCTGCCTCTATGTCTTTTCTGATTACAAACACCACCTTGCCGAAGCCCGACTGCATGGCGTCGTAGATCGAATAATCCATGATTGTCTCTCCGTGAGGGCCGAGACCGTCGAGCTGCTTCAGACCGCCGTAGCGACTGCCCATTCCGGCAGCAAGCACTAATAATGTAGGTTTCATTTATTTCCCGAATGTATTGAATTTAAACACTATATGTCGTTCGTATTTATCGCCCGGATTGAGACGGGTCGAAGGGAATTCCGGCTTGTTGGGAGCATCGGGCATATCCTGACACTCTATCGCCACGGCGTCATAGTCGTGATATTCACAGCCGCCTTTGCCCTTCGGACTGCCGTCAAGCCAGTTGCCGGTATACACCTGAGCCGCAGGCTGGTCGGTCTGCACCTCAAGCCGACGTCCCGACTCCGCATCGCTCAGTTCGGCCACCGTGCGCAACTGCCCGGGCTCATAATTGTCGACCACCCAGCAGTTGTCATAGCCTTTACCGTAGTTCAGCGCCGGGAAATCGGCCTTGATATCCCGTCCTATTTCATGCGCGCTGCGGAAATCCATCGGTGTGCCCTCCACCTGAGCCATCTCGCCCGTAGGAATAAGAGTCTCATCCGTCGGCAGATAGCGCGACGCATTGAGCTTGAGCGTCTGTTTCAGACCCGTTCCGGCATCGTGGCCGGCGAGATTGAAATATGTGTGGTTCGTAAGGTTGACCATTGTCGCTTTGTCGCTCTGCGCCTCAAGCGTCAGGATCAGTTCGTTGTCGTCCGACCATCTGTAGGTAGCCGCGACTTCCAAACGTCCGGGATAGCCTTCTTCGCCATCCTCGCTCACGCGGATGAATCTCACAGCGTCCGCGCCCGACAGCTCCATCTCCCACAGACGGTTCTGAAAGCCTGTCGGACCTCCGTGGAGCGCGTTCGGGCCGTTGTTTATCGCAAGCTGATATTCCTTGCCGTCTATCGCGAAAAGACCTTTGGCGATACGGTTGGCATAGCGGCCGGGCACTTTTCCCGCACACGGGCCGTCGGCCATATAGTCGGCAGGATTGTCATAGCCGAGCACGACGTCGGCCATCCGCCCGTAGCGGTCAGGCACCGTGATGGCGACTATGCCCGCGCCGAGGTTGCTCAGTTTGACCGACGCACCCCGGCGGTTGATCATCTCCACCGTGACTATTTCGCCGAAATCCGATTTAAATCGTTCGATTGTCGTCTTGCGGTTCATTAGCCTTATTTGCATTTATGTGCGCCGTCCGAGATCACTACATCATAGATTTTTGGTGCGTGACCATACTTTGCCTCGAATTTCTCGCTCGCTGTTTTCACAAACTTGTCATAGAGCGCGTCTTTCACGAGATTGATGGTGCAGCCGCCGAAGCCGCCGCCCATGATGCGCGACCCTGTCACGCCGCATTCTTTGGCTATATCGTTGAGATAGTCGAGTTCTTCGCAGCTCACTTCGTAGTCCTTCGACAGACCGTTGTGAGTCTCATACATGCGTGCGCCGACCGTTTCGTAGTCGCCCTTGACAAGTGCGTCGCAGACGTCGAGCACTCGCTGTTTCTCGCCGATGACAAAGCGGGCGCGCATATAGTCTTCCTCGCTGATTTCGCCCTTGATGCGTTCGAGGTCTTCCATTGTTGCGTCGCGCAGAGTCTCGATGCCGAGTTTGGCGGCTACGCGCTCACACGATTCGCGACGGCGGTTGTAAGGCGACCCGACGAGTTCGTGCTTGACCACAGAGTCAACCAGCACCAACTTGTAGCCCTCGGGCTTGAACGGGAAATATTCGAATTCCATCGACCGGCAGTCGAGACGCATCAGATGGCCTTCTTTGCCGAATATGGATGCGAACTGGTCCATGATGCCGCATTTCACACCGCAGTAGTTGTGTTCGGTCGACTGGCCGATGCGGGCGAGTTCGAACTTGTCGATTCGATTGTCGTTGAACATATCGTTCAGCGCAAACGCAAACACACTCTCCAACGCTGCCGACGACGAAAGGCCCGCGCCGAGAGGCACATTGCCTGCAAACACCGCGTCAAAGCCTTTCACTGTGCCGCCGCGCTTGATGATTTCACGGCATACGCCGAATATATATCGTGCCCACTGCTGGGTGGGAGCGTCGCTTTCCTCAAGTCCGAATTCGACATATTCGTCGATATCTATCGAGAACACTCTTACCCGCTCTGTGCCGTTGGCCTTGATTTCGGCCATGATACATTTGTCGATTGCTCCGGGAAACACAAATCCGCCGTTGTAGTCGGTGTGCTCGCCTATAAGATTGATACGGCCCGACGATGCGTAGAGTGTTCCGTCTGTGCCGAAACGTTTTTCAAATTCCGATTTGATTCGTTCTTTCATTTCCATGATAGTAGTGTAAGTATATTTTGTTGGTTTATTCTTTTTCCCCACAAATCTAACGTTTTTTTTTCACATCGGCAACCCGACCCGCCGATTGAATATTTATTTTATGTAATAAGTAACTCATAAAAATTAATTTATACTTTATACGAGATTTATTTCGAGGAAAAATCAAAATGTGAAAAGGGAGTTTATAGTAATAAACGACCGATGAACAGTTTGATTTTAACCGAAATAAAGCCGCAGAAAGTATAAAAGTATTTCGGAGTTACTTTGTAAAAAAATATTACGTTTAATTTTTAAGAGTTACTTTACTTTGGTTTATTCGCCAAACTCCATTAAATTTGCAGTGTAATCAATACATTAAGTAACCATGAATATCATCAAATCAATAGCCGCATCAGCCCTCTCCTGTATGCTCGTCGCTTTCGCCGCTTGCTCCGACAAAGACGCCGAAACTCTCGCCCTGCAGTCCGAAAACATCAATAAATATGTTGCTGCCGCCGCGCAGGACAGCCCGCTGCTGATTGCATCAGCCAAGGCTCAATATGCCAACGACACCATCTCTGTCGATGTTGCCCTCTCCGACTCGCTTTTCAGCGTCGACCGCATTTCCGACCCGCTCTTCGACTTCTTTACCGCATGTAAGGTCAAAGACAATCTCAACAAAAACCTCGAAGAGACTGTCAACGCCATGGCCGGCAAAAAAGCGCCCATGATTGTGACCCTGACCGACGTCTACGGCAACTCGCGCGCCTACGAACTGACCGCCGCTAAGTTCCGTCAGATGATCAAGCAGCCCCTCACTCAGCTCAACTACAACGAAGCTCGCGACGAACTCTTTAACAATTTCGCCGCCACAGCTTCGATTTTCGCTCCCGCCGACGCCAAGGTCAAGGATGTGACCACCAATTTCAAAGGCGGCTTCTACGACTTCAACGTCTGCTTCGAAAAAGCAGCGTACTACAAGGGTTTGACAACCGCCAACCTCAAGGCCCGTGCGCTTGCGGTTTTCGAGCGTAAATACAATCGTCTCGGCGCTATGCACCCCGCCTTCATCCAGATGTTCAAGGCCCTCGGCGTCGAAGGTTTCCACCTCATCTACTCTGCCGGCGAAAAGGACAAGACTTTAAAGACAACTGTTAAAATCTCTGATATATAATGAATCTGATTGACCGATTCCTTCAATACGTCAAGTTCGACACGCAGAGCGACGAACTGACCAACATGACGCCGTCGACTCCTGGACAGATGGAGTTTGCCGTCTACCTCGAAAAAGAACTGCAAAAACTCGGTCTTACCGAAATTTCGCTCGACGAAAACGGATACCTGATGGCTTCTCTGCCGTCCAACATCGACGACCGCGAAGTGCCGACGGTCGGCTTCATCGCCCACCTCGACACCTCGCCCGACATGTCGGGGCGCCACGTCAGCCCCCGCATAGTGCAAAACTATGACGGTAAGGACATTACACTCAACGCCGACGAGAATATCGTCCTATCTCCCGACGAGTTCCCCGAGCTTCTCAACTATATCGGACAGGATCTTATCGTGACCGACGGCATGACCCTGCTCGGCGCTGACGACAAAGCCGGTGTCGCCGAGATTATCACTGCTGTCGACTACCTCAAACGTCATCCCGAAATCAAACACGGCAAAATCCGCATCGCATTCAACCCCGACGAAGAAATCGGCCTCGGCGCTCACAAATTCGATGTCAAGCGCTTCGCTGCCGACTGGGCTTACACCATGGACGGTGGCGAAATCGGCGAACTCGAATTCGAAAACTTCAACGCCGCAGTCGCCAAAGTGACCTTCAAAGGCCGAAACGTCCATCCAGGCTACGCCAAACACAAGATGATCAACTCTATGCGCATCGCCAACCAGTTTGTCATCATGCTCCCGCGCTGGGAAACTCCCGAACACACCGAGGACTACGAAGGCTTCTACCATCTCGTTGGCATGGAAGGCTCTGTCGAGCAGACCGTTCTGACCTACATCATCCGCGACCACGACCGCGACCGCTTCGAGCGCCGCAAAAAGGAACTCGAACATCTCGCGCGGAAAATCAACAACGAATTCCCCGGATGCTGCACTATCGAGATCAAAGACCAATACTACAACATGCGCGAAAAGATCGAGCCCGTCATGCACATCATCGACATAGCCGAAGAAGCTATGCGCGAAGTCGG
>JAGAOW010000154.1 GCA_017889945.1 Muribaculaceae bacterium | reverse complement strand
GCCACGAGCCATGAGCGCCTGTTCTTTATCGAGGTCATGGGCCGCGACGCCGGCTTCCTCGCGCTCAACGGCGCTATCGCTTCGGGCGCTGAGGCCGCGATTATTCCTGAGATTTCGACCGAGGTCGACCAGTTGGCCGAGCTGATTCAGAACGGTTTCCGCAAGAGCAAGAACTCGTCGATTGTCCTTGTCGCCGAAAGTCCCGTGACCGGGGGCGCGATGGGTCTGGCCGAACGTGTCAAGAACGAATATCCCGGCTATGACGTGCGTGTCTCCATCCTCGGCCACCTGCAGCGCGGCGGCAGCCCGACAGCCCACGACCGCATCCTTGCGTCGCGCATGGGCGCGGCAGCTATCGACGCCCTGATGGAAGACCAGCGCAATGTGATGATCGGCATCAAGAACGACGAAATCGTCTATGTTCCCTTCTCGAAGGCCATCAAGAACGACAAGCCGATCAACCGCGAGCTGCTCAGCACCCTCCGCCGCCTGTCGATCTGATGCGCCGGCTGCTGAGAATTGCGTCGGTTCTGTGCATTCTGACAGCCGTCACGCTGATACTGAACCTCGTCGATATCCTCGATTTGCCGTCGATTGCCGTCAGGCTATGCGGCGCAGGCTGCATGATAAGCCTGTTTATGATGGTCTACTCACGTGTCTGGCTGATAAGATACACTCGCAAAAGAAAAAAGAATAACGGAGTATAACAAACACGAAATCTATAGACTATGATTTTTGATATTGTCTGGCTTGTGGCAGGTCTCGCCGCAATTCTCGTCGGCGCAGATATGCTGACCGACGGCTCGTCGGCCATCGCCAAGCGCATGGGCGTCAGCGACCTGATTATCGGCCTGACAGTCGTGGCTTTCGGCACATCGACTCCCGAACTGGTCATCAGCGTGATGTCAGCCGTCAACGGCAACGACTCGCTCGCCGTGGGCAATATCGTCGGAAGCAACATACTCAACATCCTTCTCATCCTCGGCATAACGGCTCTCATCCGCCCGATTATAATCAAGAAAAGCGTGATGACCAACGAGATACCTATGGTTGTGCTTTCGTCGCTGATCATGCTTGTGTTCGGCTACAGCGCTACCCTCGACGGCGGCCCGGAGGACATCATCACGCGCGTCGACGGCATCATGCTGCTGATATTCTTCATCCTCTTCATGCGCTACACCTTCGCGAGCGCGCGGCGCAAACCGGCCGACTCGGAGAAAGACCCTGTGTCGGCCGACGGCGAGCATCTAAAAAAGGTCACTACGCTGAAAGCCACGGTGTTTATCATCATCGGTCTTGCCGGACTGATATGGGGCGGCGACCGATTTGTCGACGGTGCATCGTCGCTCGCCCGCCACATGGGCGTCAGCGAAGCGCTTATCGGCCTGACTATTGTCGCCATCGGCACCTCTCTGCCCGAACTAGCCACTTCGATTATCGCCGCCGTCAAGGACCAACCCGGCCTGGCTGTCGGCAACGTCATCGGCAGCAATATCTTCAACATCCTCTTTGTGCTTGGCACTGCGGCCACTGTCGCCCCTCTGCCCTTCAGGGGCGTGACGCGCGTCGACCTGTGGACGCTCATGGGCGCGAGCATAATGTTTCTCGTCTTCGCCCGCGCATTCCGCCACCGATGCATTACCCGCCCCGAAGGCGTCGTGATGCTCGTCTCCTACATCGCCTACATGGTCTGGCTCGTCATCGCACAGTGATAAGCGTGCTGAGCTTCTAAGCTGCAACACAATATATCTTTAATTTTGTTGTTGCTTTCTTTTTGTTATATTTGCGGGCAAATACTAATCCTTAAGCTATCAACATGAAAAATATCCTTGCCTTTATTTTTACGGCCATAGCCCTCACACTAACGGCTGTTGACTATAACACATCGTTCAACACATCTCTGACAAAAGGCAAGTTGCAGACTGCCGACAGCATTCTCTCGGTCTGGAGTGCGGAATCGCCCGATGACCCCGAACTGTTTCCGGCTCGTTTCAATATGCTGTTAAATTGCGCCCGCAGCGAAATGATGGTCCTTTCTACCGAACCGGCGCAAAAAGGCGAGGAACTTGTGCTCGCCGACAGCACAGGTCGTAGTGCCGGCTATCTACGCAATGAGACCGAGTGGCTTGATTCGCTTGTAGATAAAGCATTTACTGAAATTGACCGCGGAATAGCCGCGTACCCCGACCGCATTGATTTCTATATTGGCAAAGCTGCCGCCGCTTCGATAACCGAACGTTGGAATATTACCATAGAGACTATCGGCCGTTTGCTCGACCGCGAAAAAGAAAATGGCGGTCATTGGTTAGAGAGTGGAAATAAGAGTGTGGCAAATGCCGATACTATTTTGGCTGATGCTGTATTTGAGCGTATCGGCGAATTTTATAACACAGAGTCTCGCGAGCTTATCGAGTCTGCTTTGCCGCTGATAGACAAAGCCGCACAGCGTTTTAACCATGATATAAGAATAATCAATATCGCCGGCGCAATATATTACGGCTTAGGCAACACAAATGAAGCCATGAAATATTTCACAGAAGCGATGAAAATCACGCCCGATGACGCGATACCTCTGACTAATATAGCATATATACATTATCAGGATGGCGATACGGCCAAGGCTCTCGAGATATACCGCGAAATTGAAAAAGGAAATTATGATGAAGACAGTCGCAAGTTTGCAAGTGATATGATCGCAGAAATAACAAGGCCCGTCGAGGATATGGAAAAGTATTTTTACTTTTTCCGTTATCTTCCGCATATTGCAGGTAATATGGCGAAGCTCGCCGATTTTATGGACATAGAGCTGGTTAACAGCCGTATTCCGTCATATAATAAAATCCGTTCTCCATTTGCCGACGCAGATATAAAGGCTGAAGAGATAACTGTGGAAGGTAAAGAGAAGAAAATTGTGGTATGGACTTTCCCAATGCCTGATGAGATACCTATGTGCCGGTTTGTAGCTTTCGTGGCCGACGATAATGGCACATGCCGTGTGTTTACCCTTGAGAAATCGTTTGAAAATTACTGGGTCGTCGGCACACAGGATGGAGACGGGCACAGCAATTTCGGCGAAATTCCCCTTCCTGACGACGCGAAAGCTTTTGTTAAGGCGCTTGGTAAGAAAAAGCTCTTGGAGTAATTGAGGGCCGGATTTTGGCGCGCATGCCTCTGACATTGAACGGTGCAATTTGCCGGCAAGCGGGAAATTGCGTAACTTTGGAGTATGTTAACCATTTACAAGGCATCGGCCGGCTCTGGCAAGACTTATACACTCGCGTATGAATATGTGAGGCTGCTGCTCGGTGTCAAGGACGAGGAGGGGCGCTACAGGCTCAATCTGCCCGGCAAAAGCGTCGCCGCAGCTGCAGCCCGCCATCGCTCCATCATCGCGATGACCTTTACGAATAAGGCCACCGAGGAGATGAAAAGCCGCATCATCAGCGAGCTTGCCGCCCTTGCCGACGACCATGCCGACGGATCGGCCGACAGCCCCTATGTGGCGGCGCTGAGCGCCGAATTCGGTTGCCGCCGCGAGCAGCTTCGCCAAGCGGCCTCACAGGCGCTGAGAAGCCTGCTTTTCGACTATCATCATTTCAACATATCGACAATCGACTCTTTTTTCCAGACTGTGTTGCGCGCTTTTGCCCGCGAGGTTGACCATCAGGGCGATTACGGCATCGAACTCGACGACGAGTATGCCGTCTCGGCCGGCATCGGCATGATGCTCGACGACCTCAACTATGGCAATCCGCCCAAGCGCAAGCAGATTATGCGCTGGATACGCGACTACACCATGGAACTCGCCGAAAGCGGCAAGGACAGCAGCATGTTTAACCGCTCGGGCAGCATACTGCGCAGCCTTGTGGCCTATGTCAGGAAGATGGGCAGCGAGGTTTTCAAAAAGTCGGCGAAAGATGTACTCGAATATCTTGCCGAGCCTGAACGCATGACAGACTTCGTCAGGGCAGTCGACGAGCGCATCAAGGCAATAGGCCGTCCGCTGGGCCGGCGGGCCGAAGAGCTTCTCGGACGTCTGACGGCGCTCGGATATGAGCGCGAAGCCCTCAACCGCACTATCGTCGGGCTGATGGAGTCGGTCATCGAGGGCCGCAAAGTCGACATCGCCGACCGTCTCGGCAAAGTTGCCGTCAACAATCTTCTCAACTGGCGCGACAATCCGACCGATGCCATATATGTCAAAAAAAATATTCCCGGGTCGGGACGCAACAAGACCTATCCGCCGACAGAGTTCGCCGAAGAGCTCTGCGACTGGATGCGCGACTGCCGCGACGGTCTTCTGAGCTGTCACGCGCTCGAAATCATAAAGCAAGCCTGCCCCAACCTCGAATTTCTCGGCTTCACATGGCACTATATACAACGTTTCCGCGAAGAAAACAATCTGATACTCCTTTCAGATACCAACGACCTGATCGACCGCATCATCAACGGCTCGGAAACACCTTTTATATATGAACGCATAGGTGTGATGCTGCAACATTTCCTTATCGACGAATTTCAGGACACGTCGCTGCTGCAGTGGAAGAACCTCAGGCCGCTCGTGGCCGGCAGTGTCTCCGACGGCAACGACAATCTCATCATCGGCGACGAGAAACAGGCCATCTACCGCTTTCGCAACTCTGATTCGTCGCTGCTCCATCACGGCGTGATGTCGGAATTCGACGGTAAATACAGTCTCAGAGGCAATTGCGCCGCCGAAAACACCAACTACCGCAGCGCCGCCGGCCTGGTCAGATTCAACAACGCCCTTTTCACACGCATCGCCGCCAACTGCGGGGTCGAAGGCTATGAGAACACCGTGCAGTCGGTAGCCAAAACGAAAAAAGAACTTGGTTCATATATCAGAATTTTTGACACTTCGGGCTTGGACGATGTCAACGGCATGCCGGCCGAGCTCGACATAGTGGCGCGCGAGATAGTCCGCCAGCATGAGGCCGGCTACCGTTGGGCCGACATCGCGGTGCTTGTGCGTACACGCAAGGAAGCCGAACTTGTAGTGAACTATCTTTTAGGCAATTACCCGCAGGTCAAGGTGCTGTCGGACGAGGCTTTGCTGCTGCGCAATTCGCCGGCAGTCAAGCAGATAGTCAGCATGCTCAAATTAGTCGACATCTCCTATTCGGCGACGGCCGACAGCTTGGTCAGCGACAACAACGGTGCGCCGGTGTTTGCCTCGGCGGGCGATATAAGGCTGATAATAAGCCGCTACCAATATTATGTCTCAGAGGGCACGGACACCGTGGAGGCGCTTCACAAGGCCATCGCGCCCTCGTCGGACACGGCCGGCACAAACATAGCCGAGAGCATATTCGACATCCGTTCGGCTCATCCTTCGGGTTTAGTGTCGCTCGTGGAGACCATCATAGCAAAAAAACTTTCGCCCGCGACACGCCGCAAGGAATATGCCTATCTCGCTGCATTTCAGGACGAAGTGATGAAATACTGTTCGCTCTACAATCCGTCGGTCCACGCCTTCCTGTCGTGGTGGGACGAGGCGTCGGGCCATTTAGCCATAAGCTCAGGCTCGGGTCAGGACGCGGTGGCTGTAATGACCGTCCACAAGGCCAAGGGCCTGCAGTGGGCGTGTGTGCATGTGCCTTTCGGCGACTGGGAGCTTGAACGCGCCAGAGACAGCATATGGATAGAACCGGCCGGCCTCTGCAAGGACATGCCGCCCTGCCCCCCGCTGCTGTCGGTGGAGCTTGACAAGACCTGTCTGCTCGAAGGCTGCCCGATGCGGGCCGCTGCCACAGCCAACCGCAGGGAACAGATAATCGACAATCTCAATGTGACCTACGTCGCCTATACGCGCCCGGAGCGCGAGCTGACAGTCTGTTTCTCAAAACATAATGCTGTCGGCAAAGAGGTTTTTTCGGCGCTCGCGCAGCCGGCCGGCACGGCAGACCCGGAGCTGTGTATGGACCTTGCGGCTTGCATGACAGGCGACAACAATGAACAGCCGGGACTTGTGTTTGTCGCCGGAGAGCCTACGACGCCGGCCACGGTGCGCCGCGAGGACAAGACACCCGACAGCAATGAGGCCGGCGACTACCGCGTATTCTTCCGCGACGACACTGCGGCACTGACGACCATCGACGACGCCACGGCGGATGTCGGCGAAATCATGGACGCAGCCGACCCGAACGAGGAGAGCGAGGAGAGAGATGCCGAAAAGAAACCCTACAGCGACCCGCGTATGCAGCAGGCCGCCGAGCGCGGCATACACCTTCACGCGATATTGGCCGATATCGCATCGGCCGACGACATAGACGAGGCTGTCAGACGCGTGGCCCTGCGCTACTCTGTCGACGGCGCTGTCGCCTCGGACTACCGCGACATAATCGCCTCAGCGCTCGAGCACGCCGGAGAGAAGGCCGAACGCTGGTTTGCCGCTGACGCGCGTGTGCTCAAGGAGCGCAGCATCTATCTGCCTGAAAGCGACGCCACTTTCCGTCCCGACCGCATAGTCATCCAAAGCGACGGGTCGGTCGATGTCGTCGACTACAAATTCACAAGCGAGCCGTTGGCCTCGCATGTCAGACAGGTAGGTCTGTATGTCAGGCTGCTCAAGGCCATGGGCTACGACAGGGTCGAAGGCTATCTGTGGTATCCCGAACTGAACATCATCAGAAAGATCAGTCAGACAGAATAATAAGAAATAACATTTCAATCAGAATAATTAAATGAAAATCAATCACATCCTTTTAACATTTCTCCCGGTGGCAGCAATGGCCGCCGGCATCGCTGAAGCCGACGCATGCACAAGCCTCATCGTATCGGCCGGCGCAAGCGCCGACGGCAGCACTATGATTACTTATGCCGCCGACAGCCACACGCTCTACGGCGAACTGTACAATCAGCCCGCGGCAGACCATCCCGAAGGGGCGATGCGCCGCATCGTCGACTGGGACAGCGGCATATATCGCGGCGAAATCCCCGAAGCAGCGCACACCTATGCGACAATCGGCAATATGAACGAACACGGTCTGACTATAGCCGAAAGCACATGGGGCGGCCGTCACGAGCTCGAAGGATCGGGTCTGATCGACTACGGGTCGCTGATTTATATCACTCTCCAGCGCGCCCGCACAGCCCGCGAGGCCATCAAAGTGATGACCGAACTCGTCGACAAATACGGCTACGCCTCCGAAGGCGAATCATTTTCTATCGCCGACCCCGACGAGGTGTGGATTATGGAGATGATAGGCAAGGGCAAGACCGACAAGGGCGCAGTGTGGGTGGCGCGCCGTGTACCCGACGGCTATATCTCCGGCCATGCCAATCACTCGCGCATACACACTTTCCCGCTTAAAGACGCTGAGACGCTCTATTCGCCCGACGTGATCGACTTCGCCCGCAGTCAGGGCTACTTCAAGGGCAAGGACAAAGACTTCGACTTCTCGCGCGCCTATGCCATAACAGACGCCGGCGCTCTGCGCGGCTGCGACGCCCGCGTGTGGAGCTATTACAACCGCTTTACCGACAAGGGAGTCGACAATTACCTGCCGTGGATACTCGAAGGCCGCGGCGAACCTATGCCCCTTTGGGTCATGCCTACTCGCAAACTGAGCGACAACGACCTGAAATGGATGATGCGCGACCACTTCGAGGACACACCCCTCGATATGACCAAGGACATCGGCGCAGGGCCTTTCGACGTGCCTTACCGCTGGCGTCCGATGGGCTTCACGGTCGACTCGGTCGAATACACTCACGAACGCGCCATCGCCACACAGCAGACCGGCTTCTCGTTTGTCGCGTCGATGAACGACAAGCGCCCCGAAGCGATGAAAGGCATACTGTGGTTCGGCGTCGACGATGCCAACACCTGCGCCTATGTGCCTGTGTTCAACTCTACTCTCCGTCCGCCCCATCAGCTCGCGCAGGGCAACGGCGACATGTATAACATCTCGTGGGACGCGATGTTCTGGGTCAACAACTATGTGGCCAATCAGGCCTACAACCGCTACAGTCAGATGATTCCCGACATACGTCGCGTTCAGAAAGGTCTTGAGGATTCGATGGAAAAAGATGTCGCCGACGCGCAGAAGCAGATCGAAGGCATGTCTTACGCCGAAGCGCAGGCCAAGCTCGGCAAACTTACCGACCACTGGGCAGCGACAGTGACAAAAGATTATAAAAATTTGGGCGACTATCTGCTTGTCAAGTTCCTCGACGGCAACATCAAGCGCGATAAAGACGGACAGTTTATGCGCAATGAGGCCGGTCTGCCCGTGCAGCCTGAATTCGGAGGCTATAACCAACGCTATTTCGAATCAATCGCCCGAAGCAAGGACGGCGAGCGTCTGCGCGTAATCGAGCCTCAGACAAAGTAATCACGTCCGAGAAAATCGTTTTAGACCCGAAGCCCGATTTAGACGGATTCGGGTTTATTAATATTTTTTAGTCAAACAGTTGAGCGGCGCAGTGATGCGCCGCTTGTTATATAGTGAAAGACCGCCTCGCGGCGGCACCTGTGATTTATCAGAATGTTTCAACTGTTTGTATTATGCTTAAGGGATTAAATGATATTTTTAAACGGCCGCTGTTGTTGCTTGTCACAGCAGTCCTCGCCACTGCAGCACTCCCGGCGAATGCAATCGTAAAAATCGAACCCGAAGTGCTTGAAATCAAGCTGCTCGAAATAGAAATCAACGACTCATTACCGACCGTCGTCAGGACTCCCGCCGAATTGGCAGAGACCCGTTCGCGTTCGGCCAAAACGCCATCAATCTACTCGCTGCCTTATTCACTGACGACTAATGTACCCGACTGGAAACGTCTGTGGCTGAACTCGGCAGTCTATGCCACAGCCTTCGGCGGCACACTGCTTGTGCTCGAATGTCTTCCCGAAGACGCCACCTCATGGAACCGCGCTGCCATACAGAGCGTTCCGGCCAGACGCCGCTGGGTCGACAACATCTTCAAGAAAGGACCTGAATGGGATCACGACAAATTCTATTTCAACTACTTGCTCCACCCCTATGCCGGCGCGGTCTATTTCATGGCGGCCCGCTCGGCCGGCTTCAACTTCTGGCGTTCGTTTCTCTATTGCTCGATAGTCTCCAACATAGGCTGGGAATTTGGCATCGAGGCATTTATGGAACGACCGTCGTATCAAGACCTTATCATAACGCCGGTCGTCGGCAGCATAATAGGCGAATGTTTCTACAAAATCAAACGCCGCCTTTCGGACAACAACTATCGCCTCTGGGGCTCGTCGGTCGTGGGCGGAATTGTGGCATGGCTCATCGACCCTGTCAACGAGCTTACGGGCTTGTTCTGCGGCAATCCTGCCCGCCATCCTTACCGTTACGACGAAAATACGCCTCCTTACACAGGTCGCAGCGCAAAACGTCGGGGAGCGACGTCGTTGCTGATGCCGACCATCATCCATGGTGCGCCGGGCTTCAGCTTCACTTGCACTTTCTGACCAGGCGGGCGGGCGATTGGCCGGAGCGGACTATGTAGAGCCCGGGGGAAAGAAGCTCGAAGGGCTTGGTAAGCTTAATGCCCCGCAGATCATAGATTTCACAGCCGGCGACGGGGTCGACGACGATTTCGTCGATTGCGGCCTTGTCGACGACCTCAACGTCGAGAGGAGCGCAGATGTTATCGCTCAAGTCTTCGGAGTAGAGCGTCAGTCCGCACGGGCCGAGAGGTGTGTCGCGGTATGCCAGAACGCCGTCGTAGGAATACTGAATGCTGCCCCCGGCGGGAATATAAACTATTTTGCCTGTGCCACGCACAATGGTGCGTCTATCGGCATCGACAAGCGCCGGGCGAATGTCGCCGCTATATTCGGCCACGCCGGTGTTGGTTATGGTGGCCGTGATGCTGCAGGGCTTGGATTGCACAACAGGCGACAGCTGCCAATCACTCACGCTCAGACGGACTCCGTCAATATTGACAAAGGTCGCCCGGCCGTCGCAGACTGTCATCTCGACACGCGGACCTTTAACGCCGCAAACCATATCGGTCCAAAGGTCGCTGCCACTCTCCCTGACGGCGGGGCATAGCGAATATCGACCATCGGTCAAGTCGGTCGGAATGACGACAGAGAATTCAGACATGCCGCGGTCGTCGGTAAAATTGCTGACCGCAGGGCCTTCGGCATAAAAACTCTGTCCGTCGGTCCGAGTAAAACGGTAGCCGAAGCAGCCGGAGAACACGAGAGAGGTCGAGTTGAAATACGGACCTGCGAAACAGACTTCGTCGCCAAGGCCGACAGAAACGGCATCGGTCGTGAAACCGTTGGGCGCGGAGAAAATAAGTGCCGGCCGGTCGCCGTCGCGCGGCGAACGTATGTCGGCAATCACACCCTGATAATAATCGTAGGCCGAATCAGCCTTGCCGAGCGCGGAAAGCAGAAAATATCCATCGCCAGAGCCGCTGTAGCCCCAGTTGATATGGAAAAAGCCGTCGCTGCTGTAGCCGTCGCAAACAAAGGCATGGGCCACACCCGAACGCGAGACGCCGCCGTAAAGCACGGGCTGTCGGAGGCTCAACTGATTGTAGACAAGCTCGTTCCACTGAGCGCGTGTGTAGCATCCACGCTCAAGATATGTGGCGGCAGGGCTATATGAAAAGTTATTGACCAAAGCATTGCGAGCCATGAACTGAAAAGCACCCGAGACGGTCGGGCCGTAGTCCATCTCCACAGACACTCCGCAGGCATACATCAGGCGCGCGACAGCGGCTTTCTGAGCGGCTGAAGACGATGAGCCATAGGTGTCGCACATGTTTGTCCAATCGAAGACAAAGTCGTCGAGATTGCACTGTATGTGAAGGTCATAAGTCCACGCGGTGTAGTCAATCGTTCCGTTTGCCCGCTCCGGCCAGCGATGATAGTTCATAATCTGAGCCATCGCAGTCGCAATGCAGCCCGTGACGGCAGGTCGTCCGCCGATGCGCGGACAGTCGGCGTTGTAAGGCGAGCGCTGATCCCACCGGCTCGCGACAAGCGGCTCGACAGACGGATAGTCATCATTATCAACAGTATAGCCGACTCCCATTGCGGCAGCACGGCTAATCTGGCGCGAATATTCGTCGAGCCAATATTCCATAGCCGGGGGCAGCCGGTCAAGATTGCAGGCGTTGTCGACATAGCCGAGCAGAGGGGCTGCGCAGTTGTCGGCAGCCACAATCAGAGAGCGCTTTCCGTCGGCGAAAATATAGATGGCTGCAAGTTCGGAGTCGGGCATGGCGATTGTCCGCTGCAAGCGCAGCTGTCGGTCTTGGGAGACTATGCGGCGACTTTGCGTATGCCGGGAGTCGATAACGCGGGCTATCGCCTGCTCGGGCGTCAGCGTATGCGCAAAAGCCGGACACAGAATCGAAAGCATCAATGCGGCAAGGATCAGTCTTTTCATAAAAAGCGTTTTATTGTCCAAAGATACACATATTACGTCGTCTGTGAAACAAATAAACAAACTTGGTTTATGAAAGATAGCCAGAACTGGTCAAGATTTGGCTGCAACAACCACCAAGTCCTCAAATAGTGGAAACCCAATGCTTATGCTATTTATATATTTTTATTGTTTTAACTTTAATGTGCATAGTTTTGGCACATTCTTTGATTAACTTTGTGACCTGATGGCAAAGTCGTAAAAAATATTTGTATCTTTGCATCTAACATCTGCGCTTGCGCTGACAAAGACCGTTTAATGTAAGTATCTACTTATATTCAACATATTAACGGAACTTTCTTGTAGTCGCATAAAGGTTTGGTCGCCTGTCAGCCTATTTGAGAGTTCTGCTTTTATATATGGCTGAGAAGAAAGAATTTCTCAAAGGTAAGAAACCCGTAACATTCCTTGATTTATTCGCCGGTGCAGGAGGAATTAGTGAAGGATTCTTACAGGCGTATACTCGTGATAAGTATTTCAAGTTCGTGTTAGCAAGCGATATAAATGAAAATTGCGAGCTTACACATACTGTCAGATATAATCATCAATTTGGACTTGATACTCAATTCCTTACGGAGGATATTATGTCCCCAACATTTATACCTCATCTGATGGAGAAACTAAATGGGCAGGAAATTGATGTCGTTACAGGCGGACCAAGTTGTCAATCCTTTAGTCTTTCGGGGAGACGTAAACGTTTTGACAAAAGAGACAACCTCTTTCTTCATTACCTTAATGTGATACGAAAACTCCGTCCAAAATATTTTGTAATGGAGAATGTCAAGGGATTGCTTACTAAGGATAAAGGAAAATTTAAAGAAGCAATCATACGAGAAATACGCTCTATAATTGACGATTCTAATATTCCGGCATTTGTTTTATATCTAAGTAAGATGCTTGATAAATCTGCATCTACGTTTGTAAAGAACTGCATTCTTACAAAAGTAAAAATTGAGGTGTCTGAAAAACAAGAAGCCGTTTTAGAACGTGATAATTATTTTGCACTGCTTGAATCACAGTTTAAGGCAATCACTCGAAAAATAGACTATAGACTCAGTAAATCAAATATCAACATTGCCACTATCCGTCATGGTCTAACACTTTTGAAACGTACTGATGAACGCAATGCTATTTTTGATGCCATAATAGACGAGAAGACACACGCAGATATTGATAATGACTTCTTTGTAAAAGGCTTCAACAATTTCCTTTCTCTTATTGATGATTCAACAATCATCAATACCATACTTTCCGCTATTGAAACTTTTGAGGAATTTGATAATTCTACAGCCGAGGTTGCAGAATTTCGTGAAATGATAAAGCTCTACGCGTTCACACTTGATGAAACCTTTGATGTTATAAGGAGTTATTCCAAGATACATAAAAGTGAAAATGAATTTGATAATCAACTCGAAGCTATACGTTTGTATCATGTAGCTCGCCCCATTGTTGCACACTCTTCCAATTATGGAGTGCCACAGAATCGTGAGCGTGTTCTCTTTATAGGTTGCCGTAAAGATCAGTCTCTTATTGACGATGTGCCCCCAACCGTATCAGAAAAAGAAAAGGTTACAGTCTACGAGGCCATTCATGATCTCGATTTTATAGGTAACGGAAGAATAGAAACGTCGTACGGTACACGCCGAATCATAGAAGATTGTGAACCTTTAATCCGCACTCGTGAGGCTCAGGGGAAGCTTTCTTGTTCCAAAGACGCTCATACATTTGCGGAGTGGTCTAAAATCGGACGTTTCGGACACAGATTTACATTTTCATGTGACCCATTTTATGTTCGTTCAATCGAAGATTTGAACAACAACCTCTTTTGCGAAGAACCGGCACTTTATAACCACCAGACCAGTTCGCAAGGTAATGATGTCAAACAACGACTATCCATAATCGCAAAACATGGAGTATACGATGATGATTGTAAAGAAGAACTTCTTCAATTGGGACTTGATTCAAATAAACGCAATTACACTGTGCTGAACCCAAAAGGTCAAAGTCCTACTGTTGTCACAATGCCTGACGATTTTATTCATTACGCAGCCCACCGAGCTATGACCGTAAGGGAAATGGCTCGTCTCCAATCATTTGATGATTCTTTTGTTTTTCAGGGGAAACGTCAGACAGGAGGTAACAAACGAAAGACAGAGATTCCTCAATATACACTTGTCGGTAATGCCGTCCCTCCGCTAATGGCAAGAGCGATTGCAAATACAATTCTTCAACATATTAAATAACCCTACTATGATACACATGCGTCCATATAATGCGTTTGAGACAAAAAACGTTAAGTTCTTAGTTGATAAACAGATTGATTTTGCAACCATACAGATTACCGAGACTGGTTTGAAGAAAAGCATTTTGGATGCAACAGCTCCTGTTCGAGCATTTTTTAAAGAGAAAAAAGTTCATGATTACGACCTCCAACTTCAAGGGCCTGAGCATAAACGTACGATTGATACTCATATCCTTACCGAAACTTCACAACATCTCACAAAAACATCACTTTATCGTCCAGTTACAAAAAAAGGAGATCCGCGTCTTTGGATTAATAAAGTACATGGTATAGAGTTTCTTCATGCGAATGATATTTTTGCATTGATAGCGCACAAGGGCATTCTATTTTCGGTAAATCTCACAACAGTTGACATATCCAACGTATGCCATTTGCAAATTGATACTCCATTGAAAGATCTTGTATTAGAACTGTCACATGAGAAAAATTCTGTCAGCGATGAACTGATAGGAATGATTAGAGACAAAATGACAGATTGGATGCCTGCAAAAATTTTGGCAGATACCGGTATTGGTCGTACAGTTGAATCTGCCCTTGGAATAGAGATGAATCCTTTCAAGAATCCTGATTATAAAGGCATTGAACTAAAAAGTCATCGTGAGGCATCACGAGTGCGAAACACTCTTTTTACTCAGACTCCTGAATGGTCGTTAAGTCGATTAAAGAGTGGCAAGGCAATTGTAGAAGAATACGGATATACACCCAATGGATACGATCATAAATCCTTACATGTTACGCTTACGGCAAATCGTCCTAATCCACAAGGGCTCGGTCTAATGGTTCAACCAACTTCTGGATTACTTGAGGCTGATGAGTTTTCGCAGATTGCTTTAGAAGATGGCTCGTTTCGAAAGATAAAAGATGTAGCAGTTTGGAAATTATTAAAGCTTCACGAAAGGCTTCTTACAAAGCATCGAGAAACCTTTTGGATTGATGCAGAAACCAAACGCGAAGCTGGACGCGAATTATTTAGAGTTACCAAAATACTTCACACTAAAAACCCTATACCATCACAATTTGACGTTCTCTTAGACCAAGGCCAAATTACCGTAGATTTCCTTTTATGTCGTAATTCCGGAGGGGATACATACAGCTTTAAAATTAAGAGTAAAGCTCGATCATTACTATTCCCACAGAGTGAAACTTATAATCTTAGAACAATTTAAATTGAGTACTTAGGCCAAGGTCGTCAACTTTGGGTGGACGGTTTGGGTTAGTCTCTGCATGAATCGAAAGCATCAATGCGGCAAGGATCAGTCTTTTCATAATCGGTCTATGAATGGGGGTCGGACACTTGTGGGTCGGAGGGGTCGGACACGCAAGTAAAAAACGGGCTATCGCTTATTTTTTGAGTTTGAGGGCCGAGAGGGCGGCGACTTTGGCGGTGCGGCCCGAGGGGAGGGTCACTTTGCGGTCGCGGTCTGACATGTTGACAAGGATGCAGTATGGTTTGCCGTTGATGTCGGTCCACTCTGCGCCCATGACGAGCGGCGTGGGCTGGTAGTTGGGAATGTTGACGGTTTCGTTGTCGCCGCCGGGAGTGAATTCGGCGATGAAGCGTCCACCGAAGAATATGTCGTGGTTAGCTTTGCGGAAGTCTACGAGATTTTTGAGCATCCGGGCTTCGGCTTTATTTTCGTCGGCCATCAGGAGTTTGGATTCAACCCATCCGAGCTGTGAGCCCCAAAGGAGCGACTTCATGGTAAGGTAACGCAGAGAGCCGTCGTTGATTCGCCACGGGATGTAGGTCAGGCCCGAGTAGACGCAGCGGTCGCTGTAGACAAGCGGGAAGAGGGGGACCATGCGCATGTTGGAGGTGTGGGGCGAGTTGACGATGAGCATCATGTCGAAGAGGTCGATATACGGCTCAGCGTTCTCTTCAGTGGTCATGGCCTGATCTTTAGTGTAGAAGGTGTTGCGCATTTCGGTCAGGACATCGCGGTATGCTTCGGGCCACCATGAGCCGCCACCGAGGCCGTGATCGTGGTTGGGTGCATAGCAGGGTTCGGCGGCAGCACAACCGATCTGATCCATATAGACTCCGTCAGTGCCGAGCGAGTCGAGGATATGGCGGTTGATTTCTTTGAGTTTAGCCTGCCAGATATCGCTTGCGGGGCAAGTGACGGTGTTGAGCACTTTAGAGCTGTAGACTTCGGTGTAGAGAGTGCCGTCGGCTTTGCGGCAGGAAGCGGACGCGCCGTTGTCGACCTTGTAGCTTGCCGTAGCGGGGTCCCAAAGACGGCCGTTGATATAGGGCGTGACGTGAGCACCGCGGCGCTGGGCGTCGGCAATCATCTGCTTGAAGCCGGGTTTGGCGGGGAAGTAATCGGGATAGTGGGTGTCGAAAGGATAATTGTGCCAATAGTACCAATGCAGACCGACTCCGCGACCGTAATAGTCAAGTGCTTTGGTCAGAGCGGCGACAGTAGCGCTGTCGGTATCGCCCGGACGCAACCACATGTCGGCATGTTCGACCCAGTGAGCGATATTGCGCTCGCGGACGTTCTTGCCGGCCCATTTTGTCGAGAGTGCCCAGGGACGATACCACTGCAGGGTGGTGTTCTGCCAAGTGTCGGGCATGAAGCCGACTTCGGTCGCATAGGGCAAGGCGAACTTTCCGTTGCGACTCCAGTCGTAGTTTGCCACGACGTTCTGGATGAAATTAACATTGTCGCCGGTCATTTCCATTCGCATGACTTTGTTGCCGCCGTCGCTGTCGCGGGGCGCAAAGAAAACAGTGCCGTCGTCGCCGTGCATCAGCATCAGCTGCATGCCGCCCGTAACCGAGGGGTAGCGTGTCTTGAGAGTGCCGGAACGGGTAAGGTTGTATTCGCAGCCGTAGGCAATAGGCAGGATTGCCTTGCCGTCTGGAATCTGTTTCAGAGTCAGTCGGGGAAACTCGACATCAGTGATTACCCAGCCTTCGGGCAGATCGGCGTCGATGTAGAGCGCCGGCATAGCGGCAGTGTCGGGCAACGCGAAGGTCACAGTTACCGGCCAGCAGGGAGTGTCTTCGAGCACCATGTCCCACACGGCCTTTACAGCCGGAGCACCGTTGAGGACGGTTGCCTCTGTGCCGCGATAAACACCCCAACGCGGTTTCAATTCAGGATTCTCGCCGCCCGGACCGCGGTATGTAAGCTGCCAGATGTTGGTTTCAGAACCATTTGCGGGCAGGATGTCGCGGCCGGCCATTTTGAATTGCTTGAATTTGAAATCATTGCTCTGACCGAAAACGAGAGATGCGTTTTCGTTGGCCAGAACCAAGTCGCCGTCGGCATTTTTTGTGACTGTAGTCTTTGCGGCAGCCGGCAGAGAAAGCACGGCAAGCATACAGAGAGTGAGGATGGTTTTCATTATGGTTGTTGGTTGGTTAATGCGTTGATAAACAGGTCGCGGGCTTCCTGCAGGGGCAAGCCGACGGTAAGAATGCGTCTTTCGCCGACGGGGAGGAGCGCACGGCCCTCGCGGTCGCGACGAAATTTCAGCCGGCGTCCGTCGAAAGTCTCAAGCTTCAGGGAGACATCGCCGGCGGGAAGGCTAAGCTGCGATTCGCCGCGGATGTTCCAGTAGACGATGGCCGTGTGGTTGTCTTCGACGGCATAAGAGAAGGCGCGCACAGGCATGACAGCGTTGAGCGAGTCGGGTGTAAGCTGTTCGACCTGCCGGATTTCGGGCTGACGACCGCGGCGGGGAATGATGGTCCACTCGGTGTCGGGGTCGCGCATGGCCGCTTTGAGTTCGCTGCTGACAGACTTGTCGAGCTTGGCAGTCTCCCATAGGTTGACGGTCAGCAGATTGTCGTCGGTACGCGGATGGCTGTCAATCTGGTCGACCTTGGCGACAAGCGATATGGGAGAGTCCCATGCGAGGGCTTTCGAACAAATGTAGTCGTACATGTCGGGCTGCATGCCTATGGTTTTCTCGCTTGGAGCGAGATAGTCGACCCAGCCGAAGTTGACCGATGTGAAGTCGTTGGCAACCTGAGCGGCGCAGCGCAGGGTGTAGCGCTTCATGGCCTGACGGATACGCTCGGGCGGGAAGAGGTCGAAGGCGTTGCCGCGCGAAAGGATATGCCAGCCATAGTGCGATTTCTGAGCGCCTTCGGCCCACATGGGAGCGGGCTGCATGGCATTGTAGACCTCAAGCTGCGAGCGCGATACGTTGTACCAATAAGGCATTGGCACATCCTCAGCGCCGTCGAAATAGACGAAGCGGAATCCGCAGTCTTTGTAGATCTTGCCGAGACGCTGAGCGATTTCGCGCTGAATGCCGGTGTTCTGGTCGACACGGATAAAGAGAGGCCAGTCGTCAACGTCAAGGTGGGCTGCACGGCTACCTGCACCGTGGGGCGCGGCCACCGAATTATAGACTCCCCGTCGGCAGCCAGAGAAGATGTAGGGGCGCGTCGTCGACGCTTTGTCGAACATTATCAGCTCGTCGTCAATCATCAGCAGACGGCGGCCGTCCTCGAGGCGCAGGTCGGTGGGGCATTCGTCGACGACGATGACCGAGTCTGTGGCGCTGATCGGGTTGAGCAGAGAGAAGGAGGCCACGACGTTGCCGCGGCGGTCGGGCTTGCCATCGTTGATATAGGGGTCGGTGACAGCGATCTTGGAGTAGTGGATATGTATGCCCGGAATCATGCCGGCTTCGGTAATCTTGCGGGTTATCTCCTTGAGATCCTCCATACCGCGGGGGTATTCGGGCCGCCATTCGAAGTGGCCGCAAGCCTTGGCAAAGTCGACATAGTAGACGACCATGGTCTTGAGTCCGGCCTGCTTGGCGAGGGCGATATTGCGGTCGATGTTGTCGACTGTCACATCGCGGAGCTCGTAGTAGCTCATCGGATATTCGGGACAGCGACGGCTCTCTACGCCACGCGGCATGTTGTAGTCGCGTTCGAGGGCGTCCATGCGGTCGAGGACGCTGTCGGGGCGAGTGACTATGAGTGCCGCACCCGGGCCGAAGAGCTTGACGGCGGTGTGGTTGGCGGCGATGAGGGTGGTGTTGTCGCGCTCGACGCGGGAGTCGATGAAAGTGGCGGGGTCGGTTGCGACAAGCGCCACGGCGACCGAGTCATCCCACATGACATTGAGCCACTCGCCGAAGCGCGGGCGCTTGATGAGCGGCAATTGCATGACAGTCAGTTCGTCGAGCTCGGTTTTTCGCTTGACACCATAGTCTTCGATGCGGTAGTCGCGGGCGACAGGTGTGAATGAGATATAGTCGGGTGTGACGTCGACTTTGATTTTGACAATGTCGTAGGTGTCGGCAAACTCCACCATCAGTGTGTCGCCGACCATGCGGCATCGGTCGGAGGGAAACGAACGCGGCTTGGCCGGGAACATCAGGAAGTTTTCGTTGTCGTAGGGGCGATATTGCCTGATTTCGCATACGGGGGCGTCGACGCCGGGCTGAATGCATTCTTCGCCTGTAGGTATATGGACGAGACTACGGACCACGCCGTTGTCGCCGATGGTCAGAGCCATCTCGTCGTTTCGGAGCACGATATCGCCGGTAGCCGCATTGGCCGCAGCAGCGGCAAAAACGAGCGAAAGCGGAATGAGTTTTTGAAGTTTAATCATAGTTCAGTCGCGATAATCAGTTTCGCTTTCGCGAGATTTCTTTTTGATGACCGGACCTGCGGGCTCGGCGTGATGAGCCGGGTCGCGGTGGTCGAAATAATATATGCCGAGCTTGTCGAAGAGGCGGTAAGCGTCGTCGAGGCGCGACTCGAAGCTTTCGAAATTCTTGTTGGCAGCTTGAGTCCATGCCGATTCGGCGACAGCGCAGAGACGCGGCCAAGTCATGAAGTCAACACGCCGGCTGTTATGGAGGAGTTCGCTCCAGGCATTGGCCTGCAAGCCGAGTATGTGGCTCTGCTGTCGGGGTGTGACTCCTATAGAATCAAACCAGGGGTCAGGAAAGGCGTAAACGTCGCCGAGAGGACAGAAGCCGTCCCAAACGCGGCCCACGGTGTGGCCGTCGTGCTGGACGAAGTCGAAATAGAGCGGCTTGCGCGGGCATAGCACTGTAGGATAGCCGGCCGTGAGCGAACGGACGAGATAGCCGGGCTTGTCGTGACGCCACCACATGATGCCTGTCGATTCGTCGACATCGAGGTCGAGCAGTTCGTCCCAGCCGATGAGAGTTTTGCCCAAATGGCTGACCTGCGATATCATGCGGTTCATGAAATAGCGTTCGCACTGACGGACATCGGTAAAGCCCTCGCGTTTCATAAGGGCCAGGACGTGGGGGTCGGTCTTCCATGCATTGATGCCGTAGGCAACCTCATCGCCGCCGATATGGATATAAGGACCGGGGAAGAGTCCGGCGACTTCGGCGAGAATGTCGCTCAGGAATGTGTAGGTCTCCTCTTTGCCGGGATTGAACGTGAAGTCGGGGAAGATGCCTTCGCCGCCTCCGTTATACTCGGGATAGGCGCGGTTGGCGGCAGTCGCGTGGCCGGGCATGTCAATCTCGGGAATAATCATGATGTGGCGGTCGGCGGCATATCTGACTATGTCGTGTATTTCGTCCTGAGTGTAATATGCACAAGGCGAGTCAGGGTCGCTGTGCGAACCGACACCGCCGACAGTGGCGAGGCGGGGATATTTTTTGATTTCGATGCGCCAGCCCTGGGCGTCGGTCAGATGCCAGTGGAAGCGGTTGAGCTTGTAGTATGCCATCAGGTCGAGAAGCTGCTTGACGCTTTCGACGCCCGTGAAATGGCGGGCATCGTCACGCATGTAGCCGCGCCAGGCGTAGCGCGGAGCGTCGTTGATGGAGACACAAGGCAGCTCGGCGCAGTTGTCAATCAGCTGAAGGAGGGTCTGGACGCCGTAGAATGCACCGGCGCTGCCGGAGGCTGAGATAGTGACCGCCTTGCGGCTTATGTCGAGCTTATAGCCTTCGGGGGCTGTGATTGACGGGTCGAGGCGGAAAGAGATGCTACGGCCCTTACGATTGGCGGCTGCCAGGCGGCCGGCTGCGGCGAGCCTATCGCTCAGAAAGTCGGCATCTCCGGCGAATGCGCTGTCGTTGTTGACAACGCTGAAGCCGGCAGGGGCATCGCATTTGCCGTTTTTTATCTCGACGGTTTGGGGATAGGGAATGATGGGGAGAGGCGAGGCGGCACGAAGACCAAGCGCCACAAACAACAATAAAAACAGAGAAAGAGTTTTTTGCATTTTTTGGCAGGAAAAGTTATTTTGTTGCAAGTTACGAATATTTTCCTGCGTGCACAAGTGAAAACGGCGGCATTATAGATTATTAAAAAAATAGCGGAGTGCCGGTTACCGACACCCCGCCGTAATATCTGACAAAAAAATTATTCGACGTCGAGAACTTCGACATCGTAGACAATCGTGGCGTTAGGACCGACGTTGCGCGAGGGAAGTCCGCGGACGCCATATGCGAGCTTGCCGGGAACGATAAATGTAGCCTTACCGCCTTTGGCGAGCATCTGCAGACCTTCGGCAAAACCGTCGTTGAGGTTGGGGAGATAGGAAGTGCGGCCGTCGGCAGAAGTCTCGTGGATTACAGAGCCGTCGACAAGTTTCTCTGTATATTTGAGCATGAGGCGTTTGCCGCTTTCGACAGCAGCGCCGTCGCCTTTGTTCTCGATTTTATAAGCGAGACCCGATTCGGTAGTTTTGATTTCGGGGTCGGCAGCCATTGCGTCAGCGAGATACTTCTCTCCGGCGCTGACATTGGCCAAAGCTTCGGGAGATGCGGCAATGCGGGCTTCTTCTTTGGCGCGCATTTCAGCCTGAACCGAGTTGACCATGTTCTGGAACACACCATAGGCAGCTTCGGCTGCTGATTCATCGATTGTGTCCTGAAGGAATACTTTCTTGAAGCTTTCGAGCATCAGTCGGCGGTCGACTTTGATGCCCATGTTCTGGAGCTGACTCATCTCACTGAGCATCTGGACACCGAACTGCAGGCCGATGGCTGTGCCACGGCTGTCGTCGGCACCAAACACGAGCTGGATGCCTTTGAGGATTTCTTCTTTAGTGACAGAGCTTTCCTGAGCCTTGATAGCGGGGAAATTGCTGAGCACCGCGCAGCCGATATAGTTGCCCTGAGCCATAGAGACAGAGTCGATGACGGCCTTCGAGAGTGTAGTGTCAGTCTCACAGGCCGATGTGCCACATGTACCTTTGCCACAGCAAGAAGTCATTGCCGTGACTGCGATTGCTGCCACAAAAGCAGCGCTGATCAGTTTTTTCATTTTTACCTTTTATTATTAATATTTGATTTATTGTTTCAGTTGGAAGGCTTGGGGATGACCTGCAGCAAATCGACCGTGAAGTCGAGAGCGGCGTTGGGCGGGATAGCGCCGGGAACACCTCGCTCGCCGTAGCCGAGCGATGCCGGGATTATGACCTGATACCTGCCGCCCGGACGCATCATCTTGAGACCTTCGGTAAAGCCGGGAACGAAG